>JBFGJU010000013.1:0-18100 GCA_041577035.1 Thermodesulfovibrionales bacterium
CGGCGTCGACATACCTGTTTTTATATTTGAGCGGGGTTTTCCCTATGGGTTTGATATAGCCGATAGTATATCCTGCCTCTTTAAAGAGCAGACCGAGGCCGAGCGTAATCAGGCTTTTCCCTGAAAAAGCCCTTGTAGAAGCAATATAAAGATATTTCATTCAGGACCCTCCTCTCTTTTCATTGTTTATTATAATCCTTGCATCCAGAGCAATTGAACCTTTTTCATAGACCACAAGCGGATTGATATCAATCTCCTGTATGAAGGGAAAATCCGACGCGAGTTTTGACAACTGAAGGATAGCAGTGACAATGGCATCCAGATCCGCGGGCTTTTCCCCCCGGGCACCCTGAAGAAGAGGGAGCGTTTTGATTTCTGAAACCATTTCTCTTGCATCATCCAGACCGACCGGGACGATTCTGAAGGCAACATCTTTCAAAATTTCCACATAAATCCCGCCAAGGCCGAACATGATCATGTGACCAAAAGTCCGGTCATACGTTATACCGATGATAACCTCCTTACCCGTTCGCGCTGTTTCAAATACTGCCACGCCATTTATAAACGCCGCAGGCATGAGCCTTCGTGCATTCGATGTTATCTCCAAAAACGCATCTTCGACTTCTTTTGCCGAGTTGATACCTGTTTTTACCCCGCCAACGTCTGTTTTATGCAGGATATCTGGCGACGATATCTTCATGACAACAGGGAAACCGATCTTTCTCGCAGCTGATACAGCTTCTTTTGGCAACTGTGCGAGATATTTGGCAGGAAACAGAAATCCATAGTGTGAGAGGATATCGCGTGCATCATTCTCCGGTAAAGCTGGTGAATTTTCTGAGCGGGCTTTGTGCAATATTCTTTCTGCCGCCGATCTATCTGTATCCAAAGAATGAGAACCTTTTATATCTTTTTTCTGCCATAGCCGGTATTCATAGAGCCTTCTGAATGCCCTTACCGCAGGTTCCGGATATGAAAATTGTGGTATCGAGGAAGCCTGTAATAGATCTATAGAGGAGCGAACTTTTTTTTCGCCCATAAAGCACGTAATGAATGGTTTTTTGGTTCTTTTTGCTGAATCAATGACGATCTCCGCAGTAACCGTAATATCAGTCATAGCTTGCGGAGTAAGGATAATCAGAAATCCGTCAATATGCGGATCATTGAGTCCATGTTCCAGAACGTCTGCATAGCGTTTAGGAGGTGCATCGCCGATAATATCAACGGGGTTATACAGGGAGGCGTTTCTGGGTAACAGATTTATCAGGCTGTTTAAGGTCTCTTTCGTAAGCTGTGGAAGATGAATGCCATTTTTTTCGGCGCAATCAGCAGCGATTATTCCGGGGCCGCCTGCATTCGTGATGATAAGCAGATTATTTCTTTCAGGCAGCTTCCGAGCGTTAAATGCCATTGCGGTTTCAAATAGATCCTCGATTCCCTCTGCCCTGATGATGCCAGTCTGCGTGAACGCAGCACGAAATGCATGTTCAGAGCCGGCAAGGGCTCCGGTATGTGATGATGCTGCCCGGGCGCCTGCCCGTGTTCCGCCTGATTTCATCAGAATTATCGGTTTGATCTTTGTTGCTTTTTTCGCAATTTCAAGGAATCTTTTTCCTTCAACAACATCCTCTATATATCCGAGGATAATATCGGTTTCAGTATCGTGCATAAAGTATTCGATAAAGTCGGACTCGTTGAGGTCAGTCTTATTACCGAGACTTATGAATTTGGAAAAACCGATATTATTCCCGATGGCCCAGTCGAGTATAGCGATACCAAGTGCACCTGATTGTGAAAAAAATGCGAGCCTTCCTTTCGGAAGCATTCCTGCTGCGAATGTCGCATTAAGACGGTTTGCCGTGTTAATGATCCCGAGACAGTTTGGACCGAGTACTCTAATGGTGCTATCGTGTATAATCGACTTGATCTCCTCTTCCAGAAGGAGACCTTCTGTTCCCGTCTCTTTAAAACCGGCGCTGATAATAACGACAGATTGGACCCCTCCCGACACACAGTCACTGAGAACCTGTGGTACAAACCGGGCAGGAATTGCAATGATGGCGAGATCAACCCTGTCATCGATATCAAGGATACTCCCGAAGGTTTGTATTCCGAATATTTCATCATGTTTCGGGTTTATCGGATAGATAGTTCCGTTGTATGATGATTCCTTGATGTTAGTGATGACAGCATTGCCGACTTTTCCCCGCGAACGCGATGCACCGATTACTGCCAATGACTTTGGATAAAAAAGAGAATCGAGCACATATAAATAATACTAAAGAATTTCCACATTCACAAGATTATTCACAATATAGATATCCCGGATATGATAAAGAGGCAGATTCCCGAGATGAATCTGCCGGTCTGATGGCATCCGGAAGAATTTAGAGTTGATGTTAGAGACAAAATCTCTTATTATGTACATGGATGGAGAAGACGCAGAGGTGCTTGTATGCATGAGAGACCCGGGGACAGGCTATATAAGCGTGATCTGTTCCATAATGTAGTCCTTTATTGTCCGGAAGAGAGAGAGTATGAAGTCCGGGATTATGCTTATTCTTACGGTCTCGGGGTAGATATCAGTAGTGGTGGCATTGGACTTACCTTTGAGCGCCCGCTTGAAAAAGGGCAGATTTTAAAACTCTTTTTTGACGTTGAATCTGTTGAGGGGACATCTCCTGTTCTGGCTGAAGTGAAGTGGACATCGGACATTGGTGGGTACTGCAGGGCTGGCTTATGTTTTCTCGATTAAAGATTTATCCGGTCTCTGGTACGTTCTGATTCATATCCTTTCCTGTAGTGCACGTCCTTACCTTATTATGTTTTTCAGTTGAGTTTAATATGCTCTAACGTTAATATAGACATATCGATATGTCGTGGAGGATGCTATGGTTGTAGGAAAGCCGCTGTTGACTGTTGCGCAGATACAACAAAAGGTGCGGGCACTTGCGGACACCATTTCAGATGATTATGAAGGCAAAAATCTGTTGGCGGTTGGAATTCTGAAGGGGGCTTTTATTTTTTTTAGCGACATTGTCAAACTTATCAAAACCCCGCTAAGAATTGATTTTATCGTTGCTTCGAGTTACATGAAGACTGATACTACCGGAGAAGTCAAGATTTATTATGATATTAGAGAAAACATTACAAATAAAGATGTGCTGCTCATAGAAGACATCGTGGATACGGGGATTTCCATGAATTATATCAGAGAGCGGATACTCATGAAAGGGCCAAAGAGCCTTAGAATTTGTACGTTGCTTGACAAAAAAGAGAGGCGCCAGGTTGATGTACCGCTTGATTATGTGGGTTTTGAGATACCGAATGAATTTGTCGTCGGTTATGGCCTTGATTATGATAATAGGTTCAGAAACCTTCCCTATATATCTATATTCAAAAAGACCGCTTAGATTTTGGAGGTGCGAAAATGTATGAGTTGACTGTGGAAGTGGGTTTTTCCGCGGCTCACCAATTAAGAGGTTATCAGGGAAAATGTGAAAAAATGCACGGGCATAACTGGAAGGTTCAGGTGAATGTTGCATCTCATGAATTAAACGAACTGGATCTGGCAATAGATTTTCATGATCTCAAAAAAATAGCAAGAGATATAATTCAACCACTTGACCATGCTTTTTTGAATGAAGTGTTTCCCTTTACTGAAAAGAATCCATCTTCTGAAAATATTGCCAAATGGATTTTTGATTCCATGAAAAAGAAGTTGAGCAATGAAACGGTTCAGATTTCCTCGGTATCCGTTTGGGAATCCAGTACAGCATCTGCTTCGTATTATGAAGATTGATATAGACTTTGCCGGGGATATTATGGAAAAGGCACTCAGGATGGGTGCTGAGCAGGCCGAAGTTTACGTCAGAACGTCACGGAATCTTTCCATAGAAGCTAAAAACCGGGTTGTAGACGCATTCAATTCTTCCCTGAGTTCGGGCTATGCCCTTCGTGTTATCAAAAACGGCCGTCTCGGTTTTTCCTACGCAAATGACGTGAACGATAGGGATGTAGTTATCCATCATGCTCTTGCATCTTCACAGCACGCAGATAAAGATGATAATCTTGATTTGCCCGAAGCAGCCGATAGTGCTGATATTGAGATATTCGACACTGCGCTGGAGGAAATAGAGGAAAAAGACGCGATCGAAAAAACACTGCTTCTTGAGAAGTCCGCGAGGGACAATGACAGAAGAATTCAAAAAATTAGAACTGCATGCGGTACATTCACTTCTTCGGAAACCGCAATTGTTAATTCAAAACACATTCGAAAAAAATATCGGGCAACATCATGTACGGCTCAGGTAATGGCAATTGCTGAAGAAAACGGCGATAGTCAGGTTGGCTGGGGATTCGAAGGAAGCAGATTCCTTGAAGATATCTTTTTTGAGCGTGTGGGCATATCTGCGGCAGAGAGGGCGGTTCAAATGTTGGGTGCGAGGAGAATAAAAGGATCACGGGCTTCGGTGCTTCTTGATAATTCGGTTTCAGCTGCTTTTCTCGGACTGTTTGCCGCATCTCTTTCGGCTGAAGCTGTTCAGAAAGGAAAGTCATTATTGGGCTCAAAGCTGAACAAACAAGTGCTGAACTCAAAGCTGACTATGGTGGACACGGGTCTTCTGCCCCGAAAACTCGGCAGCAGGCCGGTAGATGATGAAGGGGTGCCTCAGAAAGAAAAGCATGTGGTTCGTGAAGGAATACTCCAGACCTATTTATACAATACTTATGCTGCAAGAAAGCAGGTTACGCAATCTACCGGAAATGCAGTAAGAGCAGGTTTTGCCGCATTACCGTCAATTGGAGTATCAAATCTTTTTATACAAGCTCTTTCTTTGGACGATATTATTCCAAAATCCAGGATGCCTGAAACCCTGCGGGACGGATTGTATGTCTTTGATGCAATGGGTGTGCATACGGCAAATCCAATATCGGGTGAATTTTCAGTTGGTGTTACCGGCTTATGGATTGAAAAAGGAAAAATTGAATATCCGGTTAAAGAGGCCGTAATTTCGGGGAATATTCTTGATCTTTTCAATAACATTGAAGCCGTAAGCGATGATCTGCACTTCTATGGCAGCATCGGCGCGCAGAGCCTTATTGTTTCCAATGTTGATATTAGTGCTTGAGAAAAAGCTCATAAAGAAATCTCCGCTTCGGTCTGCTCAGGCGACTCGCCGAGGGCGCTTTTTCAAGCAGGGCAAAAAGGTTTGACGCGGCAGATTACGTTTTTGATGTTATGAGAAACGTCCGTGACTATCTTACATCGTTGAATTCTCGAACCCGTTTCGGATAACTGGAGATATTATGCTCGTTGCAATGTATTACGGAAAAAATGACATTCGTATCGAAGATATGCCTGTGCCTGAGATTGGGCCCGGAGAGCTGTTGATACGCACTGTGGCAACTGGAATATGCGGCAGTGACGTTATGCACTGGTATCGGGCAGGAAAAACACCGCTCGTTCTCGGACATGAAATAGCCGGTGAGATAGCTGCGGTTGGAGATGATGTTGATTCATACGAGGTCGGCGACAGGATAAGTGCTTCCCATCATGTTCCCTGTAATACATGTCACTATTGTATGAACGGGCATCATACGGTCTGTGATACCTTGAGATCCACGTACTTTTTCCCGGGTGGATTTTCTGAATATATCAGGCTTCCTGCCATTAATGTCGATAGAGGTATCTATCGCCTTCCCGATGAAATGTCTTTTGAAGAGGCTACGTTTATCGAGCCTCTGGCCTGTGTCTATCGGGGCCAGCGCATAGTCCATACAGGAGTAGGCAAGAGCGTTCTCGTATTGGGCAGCGGGATTTCAGGTATATTACATGTGCAACTTGCCCGTTCATGGAATGCGTCTCCTGTTATCGCAACTGATATTAATCCGAAGAGGCTGGAAACAGCAGAGAGGTTCGGTGCGGATGCGGTTGTCGATGCGGGAGAGAATATCACTGAATCGGTCAAGAAGATAAACAAAGGCCGTTTGGCTGATATTGTAATTCTTACTACTGGAGCAGAAGAAGCGATACAGCAGGCGCTTCGGTCTGTTGAGAGGGGAGGAACCGTTCTTTTTTTTGCATCGTCAGGACATGATATCACCGTACCGCTGCCGGTTCATGATCTGTTCTGGCGTAACGAAATAACCCTGACATCATCATATGCCGCGAACTATAAAGAGCATATGGCGGCACTCAAGCTTATACATCAGGGAAAAATAAATGTGCGTGATATGATTACACATAGGTTACCTTTAACAGATGCAGCGAAGGGATTTCAGCTCGTAGAATCTGCCCGGGATTCCCTGAAGGTCATTATGGAACCCAACGTTAAAGACAGTAAAAGACAGGCTGAGGTTAACCCTCCCAAGGCGGGCTAAGGTTAAGAAAGAGATAATGAGGAATGAGTGAAAATCAGTAAAGAAAAATATTGTCGCGTGGTCTTTGGAAAATCCAGAACTCAGAACTGAAAACGCAGAACCAGAAGGAAGGAAGTGAGGAATCAGAATCAAAAAAGGGGAACTGTCATTTGACATCAGATAACTAATAAAGAGGAGGTTGTTATTATGGATTGGGGACTGAAAAATCGCCTTTCAAGAATTATCAGGCCGGACGGAAGGACCGTTATGCTTGCGGTTGATCATGGATATTTCCTTGGCCCGACGACCGGTCTTGAAGACGCAAAAGAGACTATTGCCCCGCTCTTGCCGTATGCGGATGCCTTGATGCCGGCAAGAGGAATCGTGCGAACATCAGTCGATGCGTCGACTGATACACCGCTCGTTCTGAGGGTATCAGGCGGCAATAGTATTCTGGGGGAGCTCTCTGATGAGGGTATAACGGTGGCTATGGAAGATGCCATGCGGCTTAATGTTTCTGCTGTTGCCCTGTCAATATATGTGGGTGCACAGAATCAGAAGGAGACACTGTTGAATCTTTCCAGATTGGTTGACGAAGGACATCGTTATGGCATTCCGGTACTGGCGGTAACGGCAGTCGGAAAGGATATGGTTCGAGACGCACGATACCTTGCGCTCTGCTGCCGTATAGCGGCTGAACTCGGTGCGCACTTTGTTAAAACGTATTATTGCGAGGGCTTCGAAAAGGTCGTTAAGACCTGTCCGGTTCCCCTGGTAATGGCAGGTGGGAAGAAACTTCCTGAGTTAGATGCGCTGGAACTTACTCACAATGCCATACAACGGGGTGCTGCGGGTGTTGATATGGGCAGGAATATATTTCAGGCGGAGGATCCCGTGGCTATGATCCAGGCGGTGAATGCGATAGTACACAAAAAGGTTACGCCCAAAAAGGCCTATGATCTGTATAAGGGCCTCAAACGCCAGAAAAAGAAGGCGAAAAGAAGGTAATAAATATTATAATATCAGTTACCGATTCTTGACGTGTTACCAGTAACTCTTTATAATTTAAACCTTTGTTTGATCTTTTACAATGAAGATTGCAATTGAAGATATTCATGATGAAGGGATAACGGTCGATATTGACGAGCCGGTTGTGATTGAGGGTCATGATCATCCCTATACGGTACGTGCTCATCTCGAGCTGCACAGAATTGAATCAGAAATTGTCGTTGATGGCTCTGTGAATACAGAGATCGAGCTTGAGTGCAGTAGATGTTTGAAGACATTTAAGAGAAGGATTGAGGACCCCGTACATATGGTATATCATCCGATCGGTGAATTAGGATCAGAGGCTCATGAATTAAGGAGTGATGAGCTGGATTTGGGATTTTATTCAGGGGATCAAATAGATTTATGGGAAGTACTGAGAGAACAAATAATGTTAAGTTTGCAGATGAAGCCGTTATGTGATGCAGCGTGTAGGGGAATATGCCCGAAGTGCGGGATAGATCTCAATAGCGAGACATGTTCCTGTGAGTTTAAGGAGGTAGACCCCAGGCTTCAGGTATTAAAGAAATTACTTGAAAAACGAAAGGAGTAGACATTGGCCAATCCTACGCATAGACATGCAAGATCAAGAAGAGACAAGAGAAGGGCAAACTGGAAAGGGCAGAGGCCTAACCTCAGCCAGTGTCCTGATTGTAAAGAGACGAAACTCCCGCACCGTGCCTGTCCCAGCTGTGGGACATATAATGGCAACAAAGTACTTGAGATTGTAGAAAAATAATAATGAAAGTTGCTCTTGATGCTATGGGTGGAGATTTGGCTCCAGCCGTTAATGTAGAAGGGGCTATTGAAGCAGTCAGTGATAACAGAAGCATCCGCGTCATTCTTATTGGAGACGAATCGGCAATCAGCCGGGAGCTGAAAGACAGGAAATATCCCGCTGACCGAATAACCATCCGACACGCATCAGAGGTTGTTACCATGGATGAGTCCCCGTCCATTGCGATCCGAAAGAAAAAGAATTCTTCAATCCATGTCGGCGTGAGACTGGTGCAATCGGGAGAAGCCGATGGCTTTGTGAGCGCAGGGCATTCCGGGGTCGTCATGGCAACGTCGCTGTTATTTCTCGGCAAGTCTAAAGGTGTAGACAGGCCTGCTATTGCAACAGTGATGCCTGCAATTAAGGGCGCGTTTATTTTGCTTGATGTCGGCGCAACCGTTGACTGCAAGCCCGAAAATCTGCTGCAGTTTGCCCTGATGGGTAATACCTATTGCAGGATGATTATGGGAAAGAAGAATCCGCGGGTTGCGCTGCTCAGCATTGGTGAGGAAGATATCAAGGGAAACGAAATGACAAAAGAGGCGTTTAAACTTATCGAAAAAACTGACGTCAAATTCATCCGCAATATTGAAGGGAAAGATATATTTACCGGCAAGGCCGATGTAATCGTGTGTGATGGTTTTACCGGAAATATCACCCTTAAAGTTAGTGAGGGACTCGCTGAGGCTATTTTAAAAATGCTGAAAAAAGAGGTTTCGTCTATTTCAGCCGGGAAGATTGGATATCTCCTGATTAAACCTGCTATCAGAAATTTCAAGAAAAGAACAGATTATGATGAATATGGCGGGGCACCCTTATTAGGGATCAACGGTACGAGTATCATAAGCCACGGCAGATCTTCAGCAAAGGCGATCAAGAATGCGGTTACCGTTGCTTCCTCTTTTTCGGAAAAGAAGGTTCACGAAGCAATCGCGAAGGCAATTGTAAACGATCTTCAGGAGAGGGAACATACTGTCTCATGAGAGGAAGAATTATTGCGACAGCCTCCTATGTGCCTGAAACGGTTTTGACCAATTACGATCTTGAACAAATGGTAGCAACCTCTGACGAATGGATCAGAGAAAGAACCGGTATCAGTGAACGCAGGATCGCAGATGATGAACAGGCTGCTTCGGACATCGCGTATGAGGCGGCACGTTTGGCACTGAAGCGGGCTCGTCTCAAGGCAAAGGACATAGACCTCATTTTAGTGGCCTCCGTAACTGGAGATATGCCGTTTCCTTCTACATCATGTTATCTGCAGAGGCTGTTAGGAGCAAAAAATGCGGCGGCATTTGATATTAATGCTGCCTGTTCCGGGTTTTTATATGGGCTTCATATCGCGAATAGTTTTATAAAAACAGGAACTCATAGCAAAATATTGCTGGTTGGGACAGAAGTTCTTTCGAGATTTGTGAACTGGAGTGACAGGACAACATGCGTGCTTTTTGGTGATGGGGCAGGGGCAGTTGTGATCGAAGGAACCCGGGAAAAAAGAGGGATTTACTCTACCCATATAGCTTCGGACGGGACGTTATCCGAACTGATAACATTGCAGGGTGGCGGCTCCCGCTATCCTTCTTCTACCGAATCTATTCTCAAGAAACGTCATTATATGAAAATGAAGGGGAATGAAACATTTAAGGTGGCTGTGAGAACACTTTCCGACATTGCGGTGAAAACACTTGAAGCAAATAAATTGAAACCTTCACAGATTGCCCTGCTTATACCGCATCAGGCGAATCTGCGGATAATTCAGGCCACGGCAAAACGGCTCGGCCTATCTGATGAAAAGGTCTTTATCAACATTGATAAATATGGCAATACGTCTGCGGCCTCTATCCCGATAGCCCTTGACGAAGCGGTCAAATCGGGCAGAGTAAAGGATGGGGATTATATCCTTCTTGAGGCCTTTGGCGGCGGCCTCACCTGGGCATCAGCCCTTTTGAGGTGGTAACAAAATCCTTTTTGCGATTTTGGAATTGGGATTTCAGAATGCGGAATTTGGAATAACGATTAACAACCGCGTCGATTTTCGTTTTGTTTTAAGCTTTACGCATAACACAATCACCGCATAACGCAAGACGCAATAGACGCAGTAAATGAGACTGCTTGGCATGGCTCGCAATGACAGACTTTTGGCTGATTTCTAACCGCTATCTCTTTTCATCCTGAGCTTGTCGAAGGGTTGTCTTTTCTCCTTACTTCTGACTACTCACGTTTTACATTCTATGGAGTTTTTCCCTTTCTTTCCGTTCTTTCCGCTCTTTTTTTCTTTCTTTTATGTGCCAGATGCGGAAAAGCCGTTCGAAATGCTCCTTGTAGAGCAGTGAGATAAAAATAATTATTATGGCGATAGTTAGCAATATGGAGAAACGATAGTATTGATGATTCCGGATATATGATCCTCCAAACGTAAGAAGTACTGTGCCGGCAAATCTTCCCGCAGTACTAATGATCAGGAATAACCGTGTTGAAAGCGTCCCCAGTCCAAGAATATAGCAGAGAATGTCTTTCGGAGATCCGGGTATGAAGAACAGAAGAAATACGAGGAAGGCCCCCTTGTGATGGAGGAGGTAATCATATTTTTCAAGGGTCTCTTTTTTAACGAATCGTTCGACAAAAGGTCTGCCAAAGGTCTTTGAAAGCATATACGCGGCCCAGGAGCCGAGTGTAAGGCCGATCGTCGAAAGGAAGAGACCGAGCCCTTTGCCATAGATAAAACCCCCGATAAAACCGGTAACCTCACCAGGAACAGGTCCGGTAACGACCTGAATAATCTGAAGAAGAATGAAACCGATAAATGAGAGCGGTCCGAGCGAATCAAGAAAAGCCTCGAGCCGCTCCCGGTCCATAAAAAAACGGAAGGTACCGCTTTTATAAAGGATAAAGATGATGCCGAGGAAAAAAACAAGAACGAATATCCTTATCCAGACATGCTGATTTTTACGTTCTACAGAATTGTCTATGTTACACCTTTATTTGTCATCATGGTTCAGAAACGGCTTCAAGAGGTCAATCGGAATCGGGAACAATATGGTCGAACTCTTTTCCGTGGCGATTTCCGTTAATGTCTGCAGGTATCTCAACTGAAGTGCCATGGGATGTTCAGCAATTTTCTTTGCTGCGTCAGCGAGCATCTGTGATGCCTGGTATTCGCCTTCCGCGTGGATTACCTTTGACCTTCTTTCACGCTCGGCTTCAGCCTGGCGACCGATAACCCTGGTCATTTCCGAGGGAAGGTCAACATTCTTCACCTCAACAGCTGTTACCTTTATGCCCCAGGGTTCGGTCTGATCATCAATCACCTTCTGCAGTGCTGCGTTCAGTTCGTCTCTCTTTGATAGCAGATCATCAAGCTGGCTCTGTCCAAGGATACTTCTCAGGGTTGTCTGTGAGATCTGTGATGTCGCGTAATAAAAATCCTCTATCTCGGTAATCGCCTTGATGGGATCAATCGGTCTGAAATAGATAACCGCGTTGACCTTCACGGTTATGTTGTCTTTGGTAATGATATCCTGAGGAGGCACATCCATCGTGACCGTTCGGAGGCTTACCTTGACCAGCTTATCAATCCCCGGGATTATAATGATGAGGCCGGGACCTTTGACCGGTATGATTCTTCCCAGCCTGAAGACAACACCCCGTTCATATTCTTTCAGGATTTTTATCGCGCTCCATAAAAGAGAGGCGATAAAAAATATTGCTATTAACAGCCCCGTTGAAAATTGTGGTAATCCAAACATACGTACCTCCTCCTTTTTTGCCTGTTCATGAGATTATTATGTAAGAACTGTATGTGAGATCACAGAACTTTCCTGACCTTAATCTTTAATCCTGATACAGACTCAACGACAATTTTATCGCCTTTCGCAATAGGCGTATCAGCATGCGCTGACCAGAGTTCTCCATGCAGCGCTGCCATGCCGTCGTCTGCTGTAATGTCGGTATTGGCAGTACCCTCGAGCCCGACGAGCCCTTCCTCACCAGTTACCGGCTTTTTCCGGTGCGCCCGATATACGAGACTCACCACAATGGTGAAAAAGAGGGCTGTGAAAATTACCGTTGGAAGCACGAGATAGAGTGAGAGTTTAAAAAACGGACTTGGTGTATCAAACAGCATGAGCGAACCAAAGATCATTGTAATGATCCCGCCGATAGTGAGCATGCCAAAAGACGTGACCTTTATTTCCAGTATAAATAAGATAATGGCAAGAACGATCAGCAGTATGCCGGCATAATTGACCGGAAGGGTCTGGAAAGAATAAAAGGCAAGAATAAGGGCAATCGTACCGACAACACCGGGGAAGATGGCACCGGGGTTGGTTAATTCGAAGAATATGCCGTAAAATCCCAGCAGAAGAAGCATGTACGCGACACTCGGATCAGAGATAAAGTTCAGAATCTTGAATCTGAAATTCATCTCCTCGCTGACGATCGATGCCTGAGCCGTCTTGAGCGTTCTTTCTCCGGTAACAAGGGTAACCGTTCTCCCGTCAATATCCTTCAACAGAGTCGTGAGGTCTTTACTCACGATATCGATGACGTTCTTTTCTAATGCCTCGGTTTCTGTCGCGGATACGCTTTTTCGTACTGATTCTTCAGCCCATGTGGCGTTCCTGCCGGTTCTTTCAGCAAGTGACTTGACATAGGCCACGGCATCGTTCGTGGCCTTTTCGACCATGGTCTCGTCCATTTTGCCGCCGACGCCAACCGGATGGGCAGCGCCAATATTCGTGCCGGGAGCCATAGCTGCAACATGAGCAGCCAGGGTGATGAAGACCCCGGCCGAGGCTGCCCGGGCACCGCTTGGGGAGACATACACAATGACCGGAACGTCACTGGCAATAATATCCTTTACAATACTGCGCATGGAGGTGTCAAGACCTCCGGGTGTGTCGAGCTGAATAACAACTGCTTCTGCCTGCATTTCTTTCGCTTTTTTCAGGCTCTTATTGATGAATTCCGATGAGACGGGGTTTACCACGCTGTTTACCTTGACGACCATAACCTGACCAGTCGAATCCTGCGAATGTGTCGATGAAATCAGGATACTGATCGCCGCAAGAACGAGAAGTGATGCAATTAATTTTCTCTGCATGTTTTAAATGGATAATCCTGTCTGTTCAGAGTCTTTATAGAACTATATCATAATACTACTTCACTATTATATCTTTTTTGGCGAGGAATGGGAAAGAAGCGATTCCAGATCTAATCTATCTTGACTACCCGTGGCGGGCGGAGTTTCTGAGATCGCTGGTGCGGTGGTAAACTCGTCATATAAACGGAGCAGAGCTTATACCGGTTGCTCTTACAATACTCACCAAACTCAAAAATACTCGGAACATACACGGCGCCATTGGCTGTGCATGATAATACATAGGTACCCTTCAGAAAAGGGCATCTTTCTGACTGAATCACCTTCATAGCAACCACATCCAAACAGAGTGACAGATTTTAATTTTCGTCATTCTGAAGGAATTGACCTGCCTGACAGCTGATAAACAGTACCCTTTCTTCTCTCCGCGGGGAATCTCAGGGAGATCATCCGTTTTGTTTTCATCTTGTTAACTTCATATGCCATTCTTCCCCGATTTTTCTGGACGAGCGTATGTACGAGCCGGAGGAGGAGATCCAGTTCCCTTTTTGGCGAGGGCAATGCAAACTCTTCTGTGACGTGCTCTCCCATTCTCCTTAAACGTGAGAACGTGATTATGATTTCGACATTTCTATTGTCTTTGAGGAACAGAAGTTTTTCTTCATCTGCTTCATCTGCAAGTACCCGATAACCGGTTGAAATCTCAATACTGCCTTCCATGGACAGCGCGGCTATTGCGTATTGTAAAATTGAATTGAGTATGAACCGCAACTGTTCATCGGGAACAATAGTGTCGGGAATGTCTTTACCGTACTTTTTTAATATTCTGATTTTTTTTTCTGACAATTGAATCTGGTGCTTTCTCAGAAGTTCCTCAAATATGACTTTTACCGTGTCTTTCTTTATAATCGGCGTCGTGGACTTAATATAATGAAGAAAACCATCCAGCAACAGATCAATCTTGTCAATATTGCCGGTAATCATCTGGTTAAAAAAATCACCGGAAGCTTTATCGACAAACTTGTCACGAGTCAGCTGCGCAGAGTTCTGGATGGTGTCAAGAATACTCTTTGTCTGATGAATCAGTTCAAGAAATAATGATCGATCCATTAAAAACTGTCGATCCCTGCTTTTGCCGGAGTCGGGGGCGGTGCAAATTTGAACTGCCCCGACGACAAAAAAGGGTCGCTTTGATTCCCCACATTATCCCGTGATGTAATGCCAATATGGTATGTGCCCTCTTCTGAGGGAAAATCAGGCCAATCATCGGGAATAATCAATTCGTTTTTTCCATTTACTTCCTTGGTTATAATTCCGGGTGTCGACTCCCACTTAAAATTCTTCTGATCAAACATACCCTGATCTTTGCCGGCATACACCATGTAGCCGGATGCCCCTTCAACGGGTTCCCACCATATACGACGCTTTCGGATTAACGGCATCTTTTTTCCCCCTGTTTCATAGATTTACTACTATTCGATAGGTTTTCTTTTTAAGATGTCTGCTATAAGCGTGATACTGCCTTCTTTTCTTAAACAATTTCCCCTACTCTTATTTTCACATTCTCTGATTCCTGTGTCAATGAGATATTAATACGAATACAGAGCCACCAGTATAAATAACGTGTCTTTTCGATACACTTTTCGAAAGGACGTTGTAATTGCCGCTTGTTTTATTAAAAAAAAGGGTGAGAGGACAAACTATGGCGGATTAAATCTCCTTAAAATCCGACCCGCATATAGGAGATTGCAACCTTGCCAACTTTTTTAGACTCCTGAATAGCAACTGTTATGGATTTCTTTTCATTCTCCACAACAGTGATGGCGGTCTGGCGGCCGTCTTCCAAGGTATGCGTAATAATTTCCGGGTTGTAAGACGCTAACTGTTCTCTATAAAAAGCTATTACGTTATCGTATGAATCGCTCGTTACCACTCTCTTGACCATGCCGAGTGACATTCCCATAAACTTTGCATCAAGCTCCTCGTCCGCTTTAGCCCCGGGATAGATAGGGACCTGCACCTGCTCAGGCGCGTCTGATTTTGAACAGCCGGCTGATACAAACGATACAAAGAGAATCAGGATAAAGGAATATCGTAATATTTTCATCATTTCCCTTTCTTTAAGAGACAAAAGTTTAAATAGAATATCGTACTGTTATAGGGGAAAGCAATAAAAAAAGCGCCTCAAACATTACAGACGACAGCAGAAGTCCGCTGGCAGGACTCTCTCGCTGGAAGAGTATAGCCGCAATTTATCTTGAGCAATACTCATTCGCCAATAAATATTGGTATACTCATAGTGAGAAACGTATGAAAGAGATAAAGAACAGGGAACACGTATCAGAACAATGAAAACTATTATCCTTACCTTGATAGTAATCTTTGTCGTTTTTGAAGTAATTGAGCATATCGTGTTGCCGCTCCTTTCCTTTGGCATGAAACGGAACAAAAAACCCATGAACGGTCAAGCCGGAATGATCGGAAGAGTCGTTGAAGTAAAAGAATGGAATAACACAGAAGGACAGGTATCTGTTAATGGAGAACTATGGAGGGCTGAGAGTAGTACTCCATTAGCACCCAGCAGTAAAGCAGTGATTCAGGATATAAGCGGCCTCACCCTGAAAGTGGAGATGTTAAATGAAAAGTAGTGGTGATGGGATCACTTTTATTTTCTGATTACCGCTTCAACAATGGGTTTATTTGCATCAGGAAAATCATACACAGGTAATTCTGATGGTGCAATCCACCTTATTTCTTCATAATCAATAGGATTTATTCCACCGGTATATTCTTTTACCCAGTAAGCCAATAACTCTATTGAAATATGTTGATATATATGTTTATTTGAGGTGATAAAGTTGCCAATCTGTGCCGTGATGCCGAGTTCTTCAAGGAATTCTCTTTTCAAGCAATCCTCAGGCGTTTCACCCGGTTCCAGCCGCCCACCCGGGAATTCCCACTTGCCTTTGAGCGGATCATCTTTATTCCGCCGGGCGATTAAAATCTTTCCGTCTTTTTCAATAATGCCAACAGCAACAGTTATCATTGGGTATTGTTTTTCCACTGATCTCGTGGTTTTAATATGTGAAGAACTGTCTTTAGTTCATATCTCTCAGTTTTTTTATTTTCAGTCCTTAACCTTAACCCGCCTTGGGCGCGTTAACCTCAGCATGGGCCTTAGTTTTTTCTCCTTACTCCCTACTGTCTTATGTTATGAGTTTTACCTTATGCGACTCACTCTTTACTTTTCGGGTCCGGACCCGAGGAAATCGCCAAGCAGGTTTCTGCTGTGTTCGTCGTCATGACAATAGACACAGAGATTTTCCCAGTTTGAACCGTCAGGAGGATTATTCCGATGATTTCCATCTTTGTGATGAACGGTGAGTAAATGCTGGCTTTTGAAATCAAACTCCCGGCCGCACTTCGCGCAGATAAGCCCATGGATTTTGAGCGATTGATCCCGGTAACTGCTGGAATGGTCATGAGACTGTTTAAGTTCCCGCACAATATCCGCGACTGATCTGTTTTCGTCTTTTTTTGCTGGTTTTCTTTTTGAGATTCGATAGGGCTTTCTCTGTCTCATATGGATATCACCTCGTACGTAATGGCTTTCTTTAATCATAGCAGCTCTGATCGAGAGAAAAAACTCTGTTCTTGATATTCTTGAAAACACCCATAAGACTTCACCTCGTGTTATTTGATAGCCCCAACGGTGAAACCGGCAATAAATCGGTCCAGAAAAAAAGTATAAAGAATTGCCACCGGTATGCTTGGGATCAGGGCCCCTGCCATGAGGGGACCCCACTCAAAGAATTCCCCAATGAGCTCTGTCGGCACGCCGATACTGACCGTTTTCATTGATGAACTGGAGATGAAGGCAAGGGCATAGATAAACTCATGCATTGACAGGGTAAAGGCGAAGACAACTACAGTCAGAAGCCCTGAAACAGACAGGGGTAGCACTACCCGTACCATAGCCCCGATGCGGCTATACCCGTCGATCAGGGCCTGCTCCTCAATGTCCCGGGGGATGGATTTAAAAAAGCCGATCAAAAGCCACGTGCAGAAGGGAATGGTGAATGTAGGGTAGATGAGTATCAATGACCACAATGACTCATGTAATCCAAGAATTGAAATCACCTTTGATAACGGAATAAACAGCAGCGTAGGCGGTACTAAATACGTCAGAAATATGCCGATGCCCATGTTTTCTCCCCACCGTCCTGCCCAGCGTGCAAGGCTATAGGCAGCAGGGACGGCTATAATAACCGTTATGACCACCACAGCTATACCGATAAGCAGCGTGTTTGTGAGATATTTGACAAACAACGTATTATAGATGAGCCAATGCAGGTGCTCCAGGGTAGGTGGATCGTTGTAGAGGAACGGATTGTTGGTCACGGTAAAGAGGTCATGAGCACGCTTGAACGAGGTGATGAGCATCCAGAAAAAGGGCATAGCGCTGAAGAGCGCAAATAAGGTTACAATAGTGTACAGAGAGACTGATTTTCTTAATTTTGTAACGCCGGTCATCAAGTCACCTCTGTACGGCGGACTAATCTGAGTATCAGTACAGCTGCAGCAGCCATTACCGGGAACAGAAAGAGTGCGATCGCTGCACCTTGCGCCAGATCTCCGGCCTCAACACCCTTGAAAAAGGCCCAGCTGGCCAGTACCTGGGTGCTGTGGAACGGCCCCCCCTGAGTAAGGATGTAAACCACGGCAATGTCAGTAAAGGTAAAAACAATCCCGAAAAGCACTGCAATGCCCATGATTGGCAGAAGCAGAGGGATTATTATCTGGAAAAGGCGACG
>JBFGJU010000014.1:0-17638 GCA_041577035.1 Thermodesulfovibrionales bacterium
TAGGCATTACTGCTTGGCTCCTTTTTTTGTGGATAATCGAAGGGGAATCCTGAGGAGTTTTACTGAGGCTTACTTGAAGTCCCTGCCGTAGGAAATCCTCAGTTTATCGCTTGTGAGACTGAGCCCGTATCTCTATGCTCTTGGCGGTATTTCTTTTTTCGTCCGGATTATATTTAATAGTTACCTTGTCCCCGATCTTTACCTTTGAAAACTCGGTGTTTCTTTCTACAATTACCTTTGTCTTGTCAACGGCTTTAACCGTCACCGTGCCGTTTCTGCCCTGAACCGTAATAGTATGATTCCTTTTGTTAATACTGATTACCTGTCCGGTGAGCTGTTTTGATCCGGCGAGTGCCGGGACTGAAAGGGAAAAGGCCAACAATACTCCCAGGAGCAGTGTATGCATTTTTATCACGAAGATCCCCCCTTATTATTTTATAATGATAAAAGACCCGATCGTTTCCAACATTTATAGTACATAATAAAGGGACAAGTCAAGGGTAAAACTCATATCACTGCCTTCAATCACCGCTGGAGTATCCCGAGTTCCCTGGCATATGTTCTAAACAGATCAAGCCCTTTCTTATGCTCATTTCCGAAATCGTATGAAATGCCCTTCCAGTAGGAAACAAGTGCCTCTTCAGAAAGAAGTTTTCTAAAAGGCGATTGAGACGCAATGAGTTCGATATTATGATTGGCCGCATTCTTGGCTGTCTGAAGGTCTTTCTTAAACTGTTCTATCAAATCAGACTTCCCGCTGTTTTTTCTGGAGAACCAGAGGGCAAATGTGAAGGGAAGGCCGGTATGGTAATGCCACAATTCTCCAAGATCATATACATGGAGCTCCGGCCATCTCAGAGACTCGTTAAGCGCCTCATCACCGATCAGCATATAGGCATTATGAGATTTGATGGCAGTTTCAAGTGGCTCGGATGCGGATTTCAGGGGGCAGGATATTGCATAAAATTTCTTCAGAATTATGTTTAGGAGAGCGCTTGAGGTCTCTGACTGTGCGGTCGTAAGTATGGTCAGCCCATTTAGTGTTTCGATGGCCACACGACTGAAGAGAAGAATGCTCCCTACCTTGCCGATTGAGCTTACAGAATGGTCTTCTATAAGTTCATACAGGTCAGGCTGGCGTAGATACTCTATAGAGGAAGAGGGACTGACATCAAGGTCACCGGACCGTATCATGTTATTCAGTTCCGAAGGTACGCCCTCGATAAAATCATACCGGGCACAATCGCATTTCTGCTCCAGCATATAAAATATGGGGAAGAGATTTGTGTAGGGTATCTTACCGATTTTAAGTTTTATCACACCTCAATCCTCCTCACTTGTCTCTCTCTGTCTTAACATCATTTACTCTACTTGTCCGCCGGAGCTGATGAGCGTAGGCTGGATGCGCTTTGCGTTTCTTCTTATCCTTAACCTATATTATTTCCTATTGCCTACTGTCATTCTTCTTCTTTTTGTTATTTGAGCCCTCTGTCTTTCTCACGACTTACCTTTCTTGCTTGCCCAAGAAAGGTAAGCTAAAGAAGGGCACCCGCGAAACTTTCTTAACGGCTCATCCGGCCGTCCTCGGTACATTTTAGAAACTCGCCTTCGGCTCAGACAGCCTAAAATGCTTAACCCTGCGGGCGACCGTTCTCACCTAAAAGTTTCAATGGGAAAAGCATCAAAAGTATTAATTTGTTATCTTTTGCCTATTGATTTCTTTCTTAATCTCTAACTCTACCTTTGCCTGCACCTGTCTTTTTCTCGATTAATGTTATTTATGCCATGCGCTTTGCTCTTTGCGCAATGCGTCTTACCCTTTCACAACTCCTATGGGCCTCAGACGGGCAACCTTTTTTGAAATGCCCGCCCTATGCACGACATCCACCACGTCAGAAATATCTTTATACGCCTCACTCATCTCCTCGGCAAGTGTGCCTCTACCGGCCGCCCTGACAATAATACCCTTATCTTCCATTTCACGCCATATGGCCCGACCTTTAGCCGCTTTCATTGCCTTATGCCGTGACATAACCCTCCCCGCGCCATGACAGGTCGAGCCAAAGGTTTCGATCATCGCCTGTTCAGTCCCCAGGAGGATGTAGGAAGCCCGTCCCATATCACCCGGGATGAGAACGGGTTGACCGATCTGCCTGTAGAGTTCAGGCAGTTCAGGATGTCCTGGAGGAAATGCCCGGGTTGCTCCCTTTCTGTGCACGAGCAGTTTTTTCTTGCTGCCATTCACCGTATGTTCTTCGACTTTTGCAATATTATGCGCCACATCATATACCAGACTCATGCCGAGTGCATGCGGTGTTGATCGTAGCGTATTCATGAATGCTTCGCGGGTCCAGTGTGTAATACTTTGCCTGTTAGCCCACGCATAATTTGCTGCCGCCCTCATTGCACCGAGATAATCCTGTGCTTCCTGACTGCTATACGGAGCGCAGGCAAGCTCTCTGTCATAAAGCTTAATGTTATACTTTATTGCCGCTCGCCCCATAACTTCAAGGAAATCTGTACAAACCTGATGACCGAACCCTCGTGAACCGGTATGTATCATAACGGTAATCTGGCCGATGAACAGCCCAATATTATTTGCTGCGTTGTCATCATAGATCTCATCAACATATTGTATTTCGAGAAAATGATTTCCAGAACCAAGCGTACCCTGTTGAGCCTTGCCCCGTTGGTATGCCTTGTCACTGATGAGTGACGGGTCAGCATCTTCAAGAGAGCCCTGTGACTCTATCCGTTCAAGGTCTGACGCGTCGCCATATCCTCTGTCAACCGCCCATGAGGCACCCTGTGATAAAAGCTTCTTCTCTTCATCGGCGCCCAGACGAATTTTGCCCTTTGAGCCGACACCAGCCGGAATTTCTCGATAGAGGACCTCAACGAGGTCCTTCAGCCTCGGGAGAACCTCTTTTTTTGTGAGGTTACTCCTGAGGACCCGTACGCCTCAGTTGATGTCGTAACCGACGCCACCGGGTGAAATAATTCCGTCTTTTAACCCAAATGCAGCTACTCCGCCGATTGCAAACCCATAGCCCATATGAATGTCAGGCATTGCTGCTGATACGTTAACGATTCCCGGAAGCGTGGCAACATTCGCAACCTGTTCTATAGACTTAGATTCCAGTTCTTTTTCGAGCTTGACGTCGACATAAATAACGCCCGGAACTCTCATGCCCTCTTTATAATCAAGGGGAAGTTCCAGTTTTGTCTCATCTATCCTTCTTAGGCGGTCGAATGACATGGCGTCACCCCCTTTCTGCAGGCACTGCAAAAACAGATAGTCCTGAAAACAAATATCGAAAATTCCGTTTCAGGATTTATATATCGAATATAATATCAGCTTCCCACAAGTTGTCGGTTTTTTCAATCCTTAAATTATGATATGTCGCGGCTTTTAACAGCAGGCTTCCCTCGTGTTTTTTCCTGTTAAAGTCTTCCCCGGCTACTGTTGCTGTAAGCCCATAGCCATTATCTCCGACATATTGATTGCCCGGTGTTTGTTCAGGGATAGACAGCTTGATATCAATCAAATCCTTTCCGATAAATCCGTATGTGTCAAAGTGAAATATGAGTTCATTTAACCATGAAACCAGGAGGCTTGCGGATGAATAGCTTTTGAGTGATATCATAATATTCTTTTTTGCGTCCACACGTGACACATCCGTAATAAGGCTATATAAAGCTATTGCAGCGTTTGAGAAAACCTCGGTCAGATTTCTCCCGTATGCCCTGATTCCGGCATCACCTGAGATGTCTATAAATTCAAATTTCTTCATGGCACGCTATGCCGGGAATATAGTATGCTGAC
The DNA here is from genome assembly GCA_041577035.1 of Thermodesulfovibrionales bacterium. Lineage (GTDB taxonomy): Bacteria > Nitrospirota > Thermodesulfovibrionia > Thermodesulfovibrionales > UBA6898. The sequence goes on from JBFGJU010000014.1 coordinate 3,827, forward strand.
GGATCTCTTTCTATTCGAATAAGGCTTTCACAAAATCATAAGGTACAAAATCCTGAAGATCGTCGATCCCTTCGCCAACTCCGATGAGTTTTACCGGTATCTTCTGTTCATTCTTAATGGCGAAGACAATACCACCTTTGGCTGTACCGTCCAGCTTCGTAAGGGCAATGCCGGTAATGCCCACAGCATCATTGAACATCTGGGCCTGTCTCAATGCATTTTGTCCGTTTGTTGCATCGACAACGAGCAGGATTTCATGCGGCGCACCATCCATTGCCTTACCGCAGACCCGCTTTACTTTCTTCAGCTCTTCCATGAGGGATGTCTTTGTATGAAGCCGTCCGGCAGTATCGATAATAACAACATCAATACCACGAGACTGCGCGGCGACGATGGCATCATACACCACAGCTGAAGGATCTGAGCCACTCTGATGTTTGACGAACTGGGAATGTGTTCGTTCTGCCCATATTTCGAGCTGCTCAATAGCCGCAGCCCGAAATGTATCAGCCGCGGCTATCAGCACTGAGTGCCCCTGCTCCTGCAGTCTGTTCGCCAGTTTTCCGATAGTAGTTGTTTTACCAACACCATTTACCCCGACCGCAAGGATAACAAAGGGTTTTGCATCATAGATAACAAATGGCTGCGGAGTCCCCAGCATCGATGCCATCTCCTTCTTAATGAACTCCTTGACAGATGCGGATTCGCGCAGCGCGCCTCGTGAGGCCTGTTCTTTAAGGTGTTCTATGATATCACCAGCACTTTGAGCGCCGATATCCGACAGAATCAGCGTTTCCTCGAGCTCTTCAAGTGTTTCATCGTTAATGCCTCGATCACTGAAGATCGTGTCAATTCTCTCTACAAAACCCTGCTTGGTTTTCGATAGTCCCTGCTTTAGTCTGTCAAAAAGACCCATGTTTTCTCTCTCACGAAATTGCTGTTCGGTATACTGCATTTTATATGTTATGATTCGATTTATCAACAGGTATAATAGAGTGATGCAGAACTATTATGAACTTCTCGTTCCCCGCTTGAATGGACAGGACATCACGTCACATTATCGCTATTACCAGGCTTTGGTAAGAAAAGGCATTGCGGGATTCATCATATTTGGTGGTGAGCTGACGGCAGTTAGAGAAGGGATAAAAAGGCTGCAAAGCGAGGCAGCAGAACCCCTTATAATCTCGTCGGACCTGGAGCAGGGTCTGGGACAGCAGGTGATTGGCGGGACTTTTTTTCCTCCGGCAATGGCCATGTCTGGAGGAAGAAAGAAGCGTATTCGGGCCGTGGATGAGACGTCAGGAGGCAAACTCCTGAAAGATGTTTTCACCGTGATGGCCCGTGAAGCACGGTACGCAGGTATTAACACTATATATGCACCGGTGCTCGATATCAACACCAATCCCATAAATCCTATCATTTCAGTCCGGGCATTTGGAGAAGACAGCAGGACTGTGTCCTCATGTGGGTCACAGATGATAAAAGCCTTTCAGAAACATGGCATAGCGGCGTGCGGCAAACATTTTCCGGGGCATGGTGATACAGGAATAGATTCACATATCAGGCTTCCGACAGTCGGCAGGTCCATGCAGGGTCTCCTGAAGCGTGAACTCATCCCGTTTAAACAGGCAATTGCTGATGGCGTTGCGATGATCATGCTTGGACATCTCAAGGTCCCGGCAATCGACTCGTCAGGTATTCCGACCTCTCTTTCTTCGAAGACAGTGGGATTATTAAGGGGAAAAATGGGATATAGCGGGATCATCATAACCGATGCCATGAATATGGGGGGAATTGGGAACTATTCAGAAGGGGCTGCTGCCTTCCATGCCCTCAGAGCCGGTGTGAATCTGATATTACATCCCTCGGATCCGAAAGAAGTGGTGACGTATCTGAAGAAGAAGAAGCGTTATTTTAATACAGATCTTCTGTCTGCGTTCCGAAAGAAACTTGCGTGCCGGCCGCTTGAACCCTCTCCTGACTTCGCTTACCATCGTGAACTCTCCCGGAAAGTGACAGAAAAGGCCATATTTATTTCACGCGATTTTCGCATAACAGGCGATCCCCGTATGATTATCCTGAACGACGAAGACCAGAGCACGCAGGCAAGAGCTTTTAAGAAACTGATGAACGAAAAAATGCCTGAAATCAGCGTGGATGTCTGGGATAAAAAACCCGGGACCAGAAACCGCGCTGAACGAAAAGACAGATTCCTTATCATCGCTGTATTCTCTTCAGTCAGGGGATGGAAAGGAGGCGCCAGTACGTGGCTGAAACATACCATGCGTTCTCTTGAAAAGAAGGCGAACGTTTTTATTTCTTTTGGCAGTCCCTATATGTTCAGAACGAGCGGGAAAGGAGCCCAGATCCTGGTTTATTGGGATTCTCAATTGGCACTTGAGGCTACGACAAAGCTTCTCATGAAGAGAATTAGGCGGCGGTGATACGATTCTGGCATGAGAGATCCGACCGGAATTCTTTAAACCTCTTCTCTGTTTATGGTATATTTAACGCTGTACTTTGTACGGGTCTCTGATGGATCATAGCGTATGCGATTTCGCCGTGACGGATATCAGATAATAAATATACGATAGATGACTGCAATGTCAAAATTATACCTTATTCTTGCATTTCATAATCATCAGCCAGTGGGCAATTTTGACCATGTGCTTGAAGATTCCTATCAAAAATCATATCTGCCTTTTCTCGAAACGCTTATGCGATACAGGAATCTGAAAATAGTGCTTCATTATTCGGGGCACCTTCTCTCCTGGATTCAGAGCCGGCATCCGGAAACGATGGAACTCATTCGATCACTGGTTACGTCGAACAGGGCAGAGATCCTTTCGGGAGGTTTTTATGAGCCCGTATTATCGGTTCTTCCTGCTCGGGACCGGCTTTCACAAATTAACGAGCTTTCAGGGTTTATTCGAAATAATCTCGGATATACCCCACAAGGGTTGTGGCTTGCCGAGCGGGTCTGGGAGCCCCAGATGCCCCAATTTATATCGCAGACGGGTTTGCAATACCTTGCGATAGATGATTTCCATTTTAAAATGACCGGACTCGAGGAGGGAGATCTTCTCGGTTACTATATTACCGAAGACCAGGGACATGCTGTTACGGTTTTTCCGGGCAGCGAAAAATTACGATACTTTATACCGTTTAAAAGTGTAGAGGAAACAATATCATATTTTAGAGAAATTGCGATGCGGGGCGGAAATCCTCTGTTAACCTTTGCTGACGATGGTGAAAAATTTGGCGTTTGGCCAAATACCCATAAACATTGTTATGAGGACAGATGGCTGGATAATTTTTTTACTGCTCTGGAAGAGAACTCAGACTGGATTGAAACTACAACATTCAGGGAATATCATGATCAATTTCAGCCACTCGGCTTAGCATATCTGCCGACAGCTTCTTACAGAGAGATGGGAGAATGGACGTTGCCGTCCGAGAGCGGCCTGGAATACCAATATGCCCTTGAACAACTCGGCCATATCATGGGAGAAAAAGCGAAATATCTTCTCAGAGGCGGTATTTGGCGTTCCTTCATGGCAAAGTATCCGGAGTCCAATCACCTTCATAAGCGGATGGTTATGATCAGTGATACCGTACATAAAGCGTCGCGAATAGACAGTGAAAAAGGTCGTCTGGCCCAGACGGAGTTATGGAAAGGGCAGTGTAACGATGCCTATTGGCACGGGGTTTTTGGCGGTTTGTATCTTCCCCATTTGCGTTCAGCACTATACAGGCACCTCATCAATGCAGAGTCCCTGGCTAATGAAATTCTGCTTAATGACTGCTCGGTAAACGTCCTTGATTTTGACTGTGACGGATATATTGATGTACTGGCTTGTACAGATCATATCAGTCTTGTAGCCAGTGAAAACGGTGGCTGTGTTACAGAGCTCTCATTAAATAAAAAAGCGGTTAATATTCTGGATATTATATCGAAAAGGCCCGAATCGTATCATGCAAAGCTGGCGAAAACGATTAACTCGCCTGAAGGAAAAACAAAGACGATCCATGAAAACCTGTCTGTCAAGGAAGACGGATTGTCTGAATACCTTACGTATGACCGGTACAGGAGATCTTCTTTCCTTGATCATTTCTTTCCAGCTGACACTACGGTTCAGCATATTATATCTTCTGAATATGAAGAACTCGGCGACTTTATTTCGGGCATTTATGCAGTAGACCATACGCTCGACAAAAGAAATATCACGCTCTCTTTTTCGAGAAACGGACAGGTCAACCAGGATCAATTCAGCATAGCAAAATCGATTCAGTTACAGGAGCCACAGAGGATTTCGGTTGACTATACACTACAGGGTGAATTCTCGGGACTGTTTGCCGTTGAGATGAATATTTCATTCTTGGGTTCTCCTCATGCACTCATAAGAATGGGTACGGAACAACTCGATATACGCAGTACCGGAACGCATGAACAAATTGATGCGTTTCATCTTGCCGACAGGTTTCTCAATTTGAAAATTGATTTCACGTTCAGCGAACCAGTAACCATATGGTATTATCCTGTTGAAACGGTGTCCTTATCCGAGCAGGGGATTGAAAGATTGTATCAGGGAACTTCTTTTTTATTTGTTTCGAGAGTGGCAGTGAATGGCATGAAGCAATTAGCGATGACTCTGGATGTCGGGGAGGATATGACGTGAGAATTAATTCGTATATCATAATTTCATTCTTTCTGATGATTTCATTTGTGCGAGCTGAAGCCGATCCATTTGATACAATGCGGGAAGAAACCATGGCATATTTCAGACCGCTCAAGGGGGAAGTAATAAGCACAGATGGCGGGAAGGTGATCATGAGCATTGACTCTGAGGATGCCGCTCTTCCTCACATGCGGTTTAACGTTTTAAGGAAAGGTGAGCCTTTCTATCATCCCGTTACGAAAGAATTACTGGGAAGATTTGAATCAATTGTCGGAAAAGTTGAACTGGAAAAGGTCCTTACAGACGGGTATGCAGGGTTTTTGGTGGATGGCGAAGCAGCACCGGGTGATGCGGTGCGGATATCAGGAACCAAAATTAAAATGTTCTTCTGCCAGAGCAAGGACATTGACTGGAATATTGCGGATGAATATTACAGAAGGCTGAAAGATACCGGCAGGATTGAAATGCTTGATTCTTCACTTGAAACAAATGACAAATCGATTGTTTTGGAAGAAGCGAAGAAACTCGGCGCGGAGGTTGCATTGCTGATGACTGCCCGTTCTGAGGAAAAAGACGCCTTTCTGAAAACGCAGCTCTTCTGGGTAAGAGACGGTGCACGATTTTATGACCGGGAAATAAAGGTTGACACAGCACTTGCCAAGGATCTCAAAATCGGCGAAGAATATTTTATTCCACAGGGGGATGAAGTCCTTTTTTCCTACGATTTACCAATGGATGCAAAACTCCTTGCTACCGGAGATTTTGATGGAAACGGCGCATCGGAAATCGCATTAAGCAACGGTGAAAACATAAAAATCTATATGCCTTCAGTCGATCTCCAGTTTCTCTGGGAGCTGGATGAGGCTCAAAAAGGTGAGCATATATGGATTGATTCAATTGATCTTAACCGGAACGGTAAAGATGAACTGGTTATTACTGTGTTAGGCGGTGGACAGGTATTATCTGATGGTGACGAAGCAGTGACGATTACTGAAGGAAGTGTGGTGATAACATACCTGTATGAACTCTCAGGGACGGCATTTCAGAAAATGTGGGAAGGAAAATATTTTATGAGAAGTATGGGCGATACGCTCCTTGCCCAGGCATATTCACCTGATGATGGTTTTTCCGGCCACGTCTTTACGATGAAACATGATGGAACATACCAGATTGATAACACCCTTAATATCCCCAAAAACGTGAATATTTATGATTTTGTCTTCTTGAGGGGTGACGACAAGGAAAACATTATATTTGCCTATGACGATAACGGTTTTTTGAACCTGTATAGTGAAACCGGAATAAGAACATGGAGAAGCAGGGCAAACACAGGAGGATTTATCAGGACATTCAAAAAACGGTCTGCAGCTTATTATCTCGAACCAGGGGAATGGGCAGTCAAGGACAGGCTTATTGAGAGATTCGGAGAAATTTTGGTGGTAGAAAGAATACCGTTTTTTAAACAGGCGCGAGGAATAGGATTCAAAAGTTCCCGGATTAAGCGGTACTGGTGGAACGGCTTTTCCATGGAAAATAGCATTCTGATTAACGATATTGCCGGGACAGTCCTGGATTTTGCGGTTGCGGATGATAAGATGCTGGTATTGTCGAATCCGTTATTTGGGGTCAAGTTCAAGAATATCCTGAAAGGGAAAAGCCCGCTCGGGACAATGTTATTCATGTATTCCGTAAAAGGACGATAGCACAATGGATCTGAAAGGAAGCATTCCCGTTCATATCGGGATCATCATGGATGGCAATGGCAGGTGGGCGGCGCAGCAGGACCTGCCGAGAATAGAAGGCCACAGGAGAGGAGCAGAGCGCGCTAAAGAAATAGCGGAAATTGCTAATGAGTTCGGGATCCAATATCTGACGCTCTATGCTTTTTCGAATGAGAACTGGAAACGTCCGGAATTTGAGATCAATACGCTTATGAAAATACTTGAATATTATCTGAAGAATGAAATTATGAGTCTCCTGGACAAAGGAATCAAATTCAAGGCTATAGGGGATATATCCCGTCTGCCTGATAATATCCAGGCTCTGATAGAGGATACCGAGAAACGCACCGTATCGAATAAAGGCATGACATTAATTGCTGCACTGAGTTACAGCGGAAGTGATGAAGTGGTCAGAGCTATCAGAAAGGTTATTGACAGAGAGATAAAAACTGATGATGTCACAGAAGAACTGTTCAGTTCTTTTCTTGATACCGCTGGCATACCCTCTCCTGACCTTATTATCAGAACAAGTGGAGAAAAGCGTTTAAGCAATTTTCTGCTGTGGCAATGTGCTTATTCTGAACTTTATTTTACAGAAACCTTATGGCCAGATTTCAATAAGGATGAATTTATTAAGGCCGCGCAGGATTTTCAGGGCAGGGAAAGACGTTTTGGGAGTTTGAACACGAGGTCTAATGCATTTTAAGCGTCTGATAATAGCAGCATTTTTTCTTCCCTTCTTCTATTTCTATATCATGTATCTTCCACCCAAATATTTTCTTTTTCTGCTGATTTTATTTTCTACGATTGCGCTTGCGGAATATTATGCAATGTTTAAGGTCAGAGGACTTCTAAAATATACCGGTCTGCTACTGGGGATGCTGATGCCCGCGGTCTTTTTCCTGAAGCAGGATTATTTTATAGACATACTTTTTATGGCTGTTCTGATTATTGCGGCAATAAGACTCGTGAACAGAAAAGATTTACCCGAGGCCCCTTTTCAAATATCCATGGTGTTACTCGGGCTGCTGTATCTCCCGGGACTTCTGACGTTTCAGCTCACACTGGTAAAAATGAATCCTGCGTGGATTGTATTGCTTTTCGCAACGGTCTGGATAGCTGACAGTTTTGCCTATTATGTCGGTTCGAGTATCGGGAAGAGGAAACTATACAAAGATATAAGTCCGCACAAAACAGTCGAGGGCGGTGTTGGATCGCTGTGTGGAGGAATCGCAGGCGCTCTCCTGGTGAAAGGAATACTGTTAAAACACATTCCGGTAGAGAGGGCGATAGTCATCGGTATTGTTTTAGGTGCTGTGACCATAATCGGTGATCTTGTCGAATCTCTGTTTAAGCGAAGTGCGGGAATTAAAGATTCAAGTACGCTAATCCCTGGTCATGGTGGCGTACTCGACAAGATCGATGGAGTTACATTTGCCGGCCCTGTTCTCTACTGGCTCTGTCTGAGCCTTGGATTGTTCAGATAGCCTCGAGTGAATTGCTCTGCAATGAAACTGAAATGAAGATTTTACCGCCAGAGGTTTAGTATAATGAAAAATAATGAAAAAACTTGCTATTCTTGGTTCTACCGGATCAATCGGCCGGAGTACTCTTGATGTCATTTCTCAGAATACAGATTATTTCAGAGTTGTCGCACTCGCAGCAGGAAAAAACCTGGATCTGCTTGAGCAGCAGATAAGACTGTACCGGCCTGAGGTTGTATCAGTTGCAAATAAAGAAACTGCGGATGTTCTTAACAAACGTGTCAGTAGTGTTGAGATACTGTCTGGATTGGAAGGAATAAACTGTATTGCGTCGCATGATGATGTGAACTTTGTCGTGTCTGCAATAGTGGGATCGGCGGGACTTATTCCGACGCTGACGGCCATCAAATCGGGGAAAAAAATAGGTCTTGCAAATAAAGAGGCTTTAGTGATGGCCGGTGAGATCATGGTAAGCGAATTGAACCATAACAAGACGCAGATTATTCCTATAGACAGCGAACATAGCGCCATATTTCAGTGCATCGAAGGGCACAATAAAAAGGATATCGAAAAACTTGTATTAACGGCATCTGGCGGTCCCTTTGCGCATAGGAACAAGGAAGAGCTTGATCATATTACTGCAGCAGATGCCCTGCAGCATCCGAACTGGAAAATGGGCAAAAAGATTACGATTGATTCCGCAACGCTGATGAACAAAGGTTTTGAGGTTATCGAGGCCTGCTGGCTTTTTGATATGCCTCCTGAAAAGATTGACGTTTTAATACATCCCCAAAGCATTGTTCATTCGATGGTGGAATTCAGAGACCGAAGCTTTTTGGCGCAGATGTCCATACCTGATATGAGGGGACCGATATCGTATGCTTTGCAGTATCCAGACAGAATCAGTAATCCGATACCCAGACTTGAACTTGATAAGCTCGATTCACTTACCTTCAGTAAACCGGATAGTGAAAAATTCCCCTGTTTGTCATACGCTTACCATGCAATAAAGACTGGCGGGACGGTGCCGTGCGTCCTGAATGCCTCAAATGAAGTGGCAGTGCAGGCGTTTTTGGAGAATCGGATAGGATTCAATGACATATCTGTTATCATAAGAAGGACAGTTGATGATCATCAGGTCACATATCCCCATGATCTTGAAGATGTGCTTGAAGCTGACAGATGGGGTAAGGAAAAAGCAGAAAAAATCGTTAAAGGAATTTAAAAGATGTTAATTGTATACGCACTGTTATTGCTCGGCATACTGATATTCGTTCATGAACTCGGCCATTTTATTATCGCAAAAATCCTTGGCGTAAAAGTTCTCAAATTTTCGCTTGGATTTGGGCCAAAAATCTTAGGCAAAACCTTGGGCGAAACCGAATACCGTATCGCCGCCATACCGCTCGGCGGTTATGTGAAGATGCTCGGAGAAAATCCCGGGGAAGAGCTTGCGGAAGCGGAAAAACATAGGGCTTTCAATTATCAGTCGGTATGGAAGAGGTTTTTAATTGTTTTTTGTGGTCCACTATTCAACATATCTTTTGCTACGGTTATCTTCTTTTTTATATTCATGAAAGGAGTTCCCGTTCCTTCTCCAGAATTAGGTAAGATTGTTGCAGACTCTCCTGCCAGCGGGGCGGGTCTTATTACGGGAGACAGAGTAATCACTATAAACGGAACAGACGTTCGCGATTGGAATGACATTGAGGCCGCTATTCGTGAAAGCACAGGAAAGACGCTTCTCCTTACGGTGCAACGAGATAAAGATCATCTCCAGGTTTCAGTAACTCCTTCACTTGAGGAAGACAAAAATATTTTTGGTGAAAAAACAGAGGTGTGGACTATCGGCGCTTCTCCGCTCTTATATGCACACATTGGTGATGTTATGAGCGGGACTCCTGCTGAAGAAGCGGGTCTTATGAAGGGTGACATTGTTTTGGAAATAGAAGGCACACCGCTCCACACATGGCAGGACATGACCGAAATTATTCATAATAATCCTGATCAACCGCTTGGTTTTACCATACAGAGAAATGGTGAGTTGATTGATCTCGTGATTACTCCTGAAAAAAAGACGGTACAGTATGGCGGACTTGAGGAAAAAACAGTCGGGCTTATAGGGATTAAGCCGGTCGGGCATAATGTCATTAAAAGATATCCGCTGTTCGAGGCGTTATCTCTCGGGGTCAAAAGAACGTATGAATTAACAGCGTTCACCCTGTTAACGATCGTGAAACTGTTTCAGCGAGTCCTTCCTGCCGACACCATAGGAGGGCCTATCCTGATCGTCCAGATGGCTGGTCAGCAGGCTTCAAAAGGAGCCCTGGATTTTTTCTTCTTCATGGCTATTATCAGTATAAATCTCGGTGTGCTAAACCTTCTGCCCATTCCTATCCTGGACGGCGGACATTTATTGTTTCTCGGAATAGAGGCTCTTCGGCGCAAACCCCTCAGTGAACAGGTCATGGTTTTTGCTCAGAAAATCGGGCTTGCCTTAATCCTGACGCTTTTAGTATTTGTATTTTACAATGACATTGTAAGACTCATAACCGGCAAGATGTTTCCCTGATGAATCATTTTATCAAAGTAAAAATATATTATGAAGACACGGACTGCGGAGGAGTTGTCTATTATGCTAATTACCTCAGATATCTTGAACGAGCAAGGACAGACTTCCTTGAATCTAAGGGGATTAGCCTGAGGGAATTGATGGATGACGGAATATATTTCATTGTGGCGGAAGCATCACTTTCCTATATCTCGCCAGGCGTTTACGGAGATAATCTGCTGGTAGGGAGCGTGATTGAAAAGGCTGGACCGGTATCGATTGTATTCAGACATATTGTTTCCAGAGAAATAACAGAAGAGAAACTGGTTGAGGCTATCGTCAAGCTTGCCTGCGTTGGAAGAAATCTGAAACCCTTAAGACTGAAACCGGAAATTATTAAGGCAATAAACAGTTGAGTTCGTGTCTGCTCAGTACGGCAGCGGAGAGAGTATTATGAGTTCCACGTATTTTGATTATAATATTCAGCACGACCGGAGAACGCACTGGTGAGGCCGGCTTCTTTAAAACAGCAGGCATCCTCCGGCGGCGTCATCTTCAGGATTGTCGGCAATCAGTACGAAGTGGCATTGGTTTCCGTGAAAGGCGGAAAAGAATGGTGCCTTCCGAAGGGCATCATTGATAAAGGAGAAACGCCTGAATTTACTGCTGTCAGAGAGGTTCGAGAAGAGACCGGTTTGTCCGGCAGGATAATAGCAAAACTGGGTGATATTTCATACTGGTATTATATAAAGAAAGAAAATGCCAAGTGCAGGAAGACAGTGCATTTTTATCTTATGGAATATGTGAATGGCCTGACGTCGCAACACGATCGCGAAGTGGATGATGCTCAATGGATTCCTCTTGAAAGGGCGTTACAGATGATTAGCTTTAAAGGAGACCGGTCCATTCTCGAAAAAGCAGAGGCTGAATTAAGGAACCTGTATTCTCTCCATGAAAAAACTTAAGAAGAGAACGGATCTTGCCCAGATATGCAGAAGACTCCACGGGGAGGGCAAGAAGATTGTTTTTACCAATGGGTGTTTTGATATCATCCATGCGGGACATATACGGTATTTAAAAAGAGCGAAGCGTTTGGGAGATGTTCTTATCGTTGGTCTGAACTCGGATACATCTGTATCCGGAATCAAGCCGGGACGGCCGGTCAATTCTGAAAAAAGAAGAGCAGAGGTTCTTGAGGCTCTGTCGATGATTGATTATATTGCCATTTTTCATGAGCTGACCCCCTATATGCTTATAAAGGCCTTGAAACCTGATATCCTTGTTAAGGGTGGAGACTGGAAAAAAAAGCAGATTATCGGGCATGACATTGTCCCTGTGACACGCTCTCTACCCTATGTGAAGGGTATTTCTTCGTCAGCAATAATCGAAAAAATAAAAAAGATATCTCCTTAGAGTGTGGAGCTCCATTCATTTTATCAATTTGAGAAACTATCAGGAATAAAATCTCACATCTATAATCTTACCGGCTCATCGGCAGCCCTCTTTTTAGCTCTTCAAGGCAAGCCTTTTGTTGTCATAGCGAAAGACGAGGAAAAGGCAAACAGATTGTTTGCAGATATTATTTTTTATCGGGATGTATTGCGTGGTGAACGGGTGCTGTTTCTTCCCGATCTGAATGGTCCGGCAAGCTCTGGCCGCAGGACAGAACTTATCTATAATCTAAGAAACACTGACTCTCTGGTTACATCAGCAAAGAATATGAGCAGTCCTTTATGGGATAAGAAATCTGCAGAAAAGATTCTGCTGAAAATCAAAAAGGGGGACAGAAAGGTAAGAACCGATCTTGAGCAATCGCTCGTCGGCCTTGGTTACAGACGTGTATCAATGGTAGTTGAAAAGGGAGAATATAGTCAGAGAGAATGGATTACGGATGTGTATCCGTCAACAGCCGATATTCCTCTGAGAATATCGTTTTTCGGGGATGAAATTGATGAAATAAAAAGTTTTGAAGTTGATACGCAACGTTCAGCAGAGGTTATTAATGAATGTGTAATATACCCGTCATCAGGTCCGGATGAAATAAATTATATAGCTGATGTTGTCGGAGACAGAGCGTATTATTGTCTTGATTCTGACAGTTCCAGAAGCGACCTGCCACAGGATACTCAAGTTCTTTCGAGATATCCTTTCAATATAGATGTGCTTCCGGAAAGAGATGCGCATAACAGATTGTCACAATATGAATATCGTGATGCAGGAATGCTGTCGATATCAGGCCATGGTATTTTACCAGCTGAGAGAAAGGGATTGGGAGCATTTGTCGCAAATATAAAGGACCTGAGCACAAAAAACAGAGTAGTAATAATTGCCTCATCGCGGGGTCAGGCTGAACGACTGAAGGATATCTTTCGGGAAAACGATAGTATTATTCCGCTGATCGATTCCCGGGAAATTTTCCATTACAGAGGCGACTGTTCAATTGCCTTGGGAAAACTTTCAGCTGGTCTTTTTTTGAAGGGGCTTCTTATTCTTACGGAAAGAGAGGTATTTGGCAAGCGGCCCTCCTTCAGACCATTATTGCAGTCAAAAGTTTCGAATCTTCTTTTTACCCTTGATGATATAACAGACGGTGATTTTGTAGTACACAGGCAACACGGAATCGGAAGATTTTCAGGAATGGTAAGACAGACAGTGGATGGATCGGAGCTGGAACTTCTCGTGATTGCGTATGCAGACGGACGACTCTACATTCCCGTAGAGAATATACAGCTCATATCGAAATATCATTCAAAAGAAGGAACTGTTCCGACAATAGACAGACTGGGGGGGAAAACATGGCAGAAGAAGAAGGCGAGGGCGAGAAAAAAGGTTAATAAGCTGGCGGCAAAATTGATGTCACTATATGCCGACAGGAGTGCGATAAAGGGGTTTGCCTGCAGTGCAGATTCTGAACTCCACCGCGAGTTTGATAGTTTCTTTGATTATGAGGAAACGCCCGATCAGATACGGGCAATTAATGACATTAAAAGAGACATGGAATCCAACAGGCCTATGGACCGGCTCCTGTGCGGGGATGTCGGATACGGTAAAACTGAAGTAGCGATGCGGGCAGCGTTTAAATCAGTCTATGATAATCGGCAGGTAGCGGTGCTTGTGCCGACGACGATACTTGCTGAACAGCACTTCAGAACGTTTACTCAGCGTTTTTCAGGATTTCCGATAACGCTTGATTTTGTGAGCAGATTTAAGTCTAAAAAAGAGAACTTAGAAACATTGAATTCCGTAGCACGAGGAGAGATCGACATTATCATAGGGACTCATAGCCTGATAACCAAGAAGATGCAGTTCTCCCGGTTGGGCCTGCTGATCATAGATGAAGAACACCGCTTCGGTGTTGGACAGAAAGAAAAAATGAA
>JBFGJU010000015.1:0-16734 GCA_041577035.1 Thermodesulfovibrionales bacterium
CCCCCATATTCCAATACCCCATCTTGCATACTTCACGAAGTATTATTAATCATGGTGATGACTGTATGGCTTCTAACATGAGCAGAAATGTAACAATGATATAAGCAGGAACAAGAACTGTTTTTTGGGGTTATCAAGCCCGATAAAATGATCTATACTGTAGAGAGAGGAAGCCATTTTCAGGGCATTTCGGAGGGGGGCATGATATGCACAGGAAATATTTGATAATGACGGGGATTCTTACTACAACAACTCTCGTTATGGTCGGATGTCAGCCTGAACGAATCAGTCTGTGGAAAAGACACTGTGAAAGCTGCCACAACGGAAAAACCACGTTCAAGGAGAGGCCGGTTCTGAATAAAGAGCACTTAATAGCGAAGTACGAAACAATAGAACAGCTCTTGAAGGCGTGTGAAATTTCTCCATCATGCATGAACATACTGAAACACGACAAGAAATTATTGAGACAGGTCGCCAAAGAAATTGGGCTGAAAGAAAATACCAGCTAGCGATTGACGGCAGTTTTTCTGGATGATATAGTGTAATTATTCCGTTAAAAATCATACCAAGGGGGTACGCATGTCAGTTGTCAAAGTCATTGAATTACTCGCAGAAGGCAGTACCATGGAAGATGCTGTAGAAGCAGCGTTGGCTGAAGCCTCTAAGACCATACGCAATATCAAGAGTGTCTATGTTGAAGATATTCAGGCACTTGTAGAAAACAACAAAATTAGTAAATATCGTCTGAACGTAAAGGTCTCATTTGTTGTTGGCGCATAGTTTCCTGTTTCTGCTGTGTGAGGGTAATTAAAGGGGGTAAGAAGAAAGAAAGCACGGTTGTCTTGTAAAGGCCGGGACCGTGCTTCGGGAAAGACCGTTCAGGTCTATCAGGGATATTATTCTGGCAATAAAGGAGGTACGTATGTCTTCGTTACTGGAAATGCTGAGTCAGCAACTTGGGGGTGACACACTAAAGAAAATGGGGGGGCAGATCGGTGCTGATGAAAAATCTACCGGGAACGCGGTTTCTGCTGCACTGCCGCTTTTGATCAATGCCCTTTCACGCAATGCGTCCACGGATGAAGGGGCCAATGCTCTGTCAGGCGCACTTTCAAAAGACCATGATGGCAGTATCCTGGATGGTCTTTCCGGTTTTCTCGACAGTGCTGACAGTGGTCCCGGAGATGGCATTCTCCGACATGTTCTCGGTGCCCGAAGGCCGGTGGTAGAAGCGGGATTAAGCACGTCAAGCGGTCTTAATGCGGGATCGATCAGTAAACTTATGGGCATGCTCGCGCCTGTTGTAATGGGAGCGCTCGGGAAGACGGCGCGAGAGAAACAGATGGATCCACGTTCGCTTGCCGGATACCTTGGACAGGAACGAAATGCCATGGAACAGAGCGAGCCGCAGACCATGGGTCTGCTGGGTAAATTGCTTGATGCAGACCGGGACGGTGATGTTGACGTGAGCGACCTGACCAAGCATGGCATCGGCCTACTGGGTAAATTCTTTAACAGATAACATTCGAACCTGAGATAATATCTCAGAACCATTTTGATATCTTTTAAAGCAATGACCGAGTCTCTCTGAGCTTTACGATAGATTAGCCCACAGGTCGGCCATTGAATGGCTGAGAACCGTTACACTCGTCCATTCATGATGAAGTATCTGGGCGCCATGACCGTTCCCCTAAAATGGTCAACCGTTGCAACGAAGTGAACAAACAACCGTGTTAACTTCAGTATAGTTATATGCCCGCTTCTTGTCTGCGTATATAAGAAGCAGGCTTAATCATGTTCAGAAAATGGTGCAATATAAATTGAAATCTAGTACCATATTCTTACATGAAACAGATATTCCTTATAGAGACTGTGCCGGAAAAACTGGGCACCGTCAGGCAATTCATTGCTGATATCAATGCTGAATATAAGCTTTTTGGATCAGTCATTGAAGCGTTACGTGTAGAATCTACCCCTGATCTGGTTGTCTTACTGAGTCGAACACCGCTTACACATTTTCTGAATGATATTGATGCTCTTAATAAAAGTATATTTACCTCGAGAGCTCCGAGAATCTATGTTATGTCTCCGGAGATGGAGGAACAGTTGCCGAAAATATCTGCAGTGACAGATCATCCACTCGTAATGCTTCCTGCTGAAAAAATCGAATTTTTATCAACCGCTGCAGGCTTAATGAGCATTCCGTTTCGCCGGAAATTCAGGATTATCGTAACGATAGACACGAGCAGTAGTATGAAACATTCTGCGTTGTCAATTGATTTTAGCGAGTCTGGCATGGCATTTGAGTCAACAGACACATTTAAGACAGGAACTGCGCTCAAGGTGAACTTTGTGAATCCAAAGAATAGAAACAGGATCACGATAGAAGGCAACATAGTACGCAGCTTCCCGGCCAAGTCAGACACGACATCCTGTTATGGTATACAGTTTAATCATATGTCAGCAAAGACTAAAAAGGATCTTTTAAGTTTTATCTATGGCAAGAGTTAAAGGGAGTATGCATTTCTAGCTGTTTACGCCAACCATGATTATCCTGAATAATCCCTGGGGATCACCAGTGGTACTGTCTTCCAGGAGCTTTTTGTAGAAAAACGATGTGTGGTGTATTGTGAAATAATATTCCGGTTACCACTGCATAAGAGAGCGGCACGGGCAATCACCAAGGATTATAAAGACCCCCGTGTTACGAGCCCAGAAGTTTTTTGATGACAGCAGACAATTGCCCTGCAAAAAAATAATATACGACACCAATAATAATCAGGAAAACAATTATCCTTATAACACTGGCAATTCTAAACTTCTTACGAGATGCTATTACATGATCTATCGCGGCTTTTTGTTCTTCTGGTGTTTTAAGCATTTTCCCGCATGATACACACCGCATCGCTCCCTTGAGTATATTCTGACCGCAATAGGGACAATGATCAGAATCAAATGATTGCGAAGTCTTCCGTGCCATAACAATATTCTATCAGAACTGCACAGTATTGTTTACCAAAACATTCATTGATACGGATCTGTACCGTAGTCCGAACATCAAATCATTAACAGCACGTGTTAAGAAACTGTTGATAAGATGACCGGGAAGTCCTTGGATTGCCGGCATACTATTATTCTTTCCCTTTTGCCCTTTTTTTAAGCAGGAAACAAAACAAATGAAATTAGCATCTTACATCTGTTTATCACTATTTTTTTGAGAAGGTGGTAACTATTGCTATAAAAGCATTGATACACAAAGCTTTCCCGAAGGCGGGTAAAAAGGCACATGACAAAACCCACGAGTGTATTTTTTTCATGCGAAAACGCATGGAAAGACGAAGTGTATTATAAATATTAGATAAAGGTATAATTATAATTAGGCGGTGTAAATCCTTATGCCGAAATAATCGATGAATCGTATTCCTTAACTGATTTATTCTTTTGTTTGTTGAAGGCCTGTTTGAGCTTTGGTATTTGTGGAGTCGATGAGTAACGCCTGTTTGAAATTGCCGTGAGCCCTCTTCTTGAGTCCGGCTTTCATGTATATAATACCTAAATTCGCATAATAACCTGCATTAAATGGCTCCAGTTTTATGGCAGTGAGCAGGGCACTTTCAGCTTGTCTCAGCTGATGAGGAATTCTCGCATAAGCAGCAGCGAGATTATCCCAATATAATGCTTTTTGGGGCATCATTTCAGCGGCGATTTTTAAATGCTCAACTGCTTTCCACAGGGCTCCTTTCTTAAATTCAGCAATCCCTTTTTGAAACTGGTCTTTTGCCATATCAGATTCGTTTGACGCGGTTTTTGAAATTTTCTTTTTTGAAACTCCCGTATTCCTATTTTCGAAATATTCTGCACGATCCTTTTCGTTTTTCAGGTGAAAATATGCCTCGTTAATAGCATCAAATATTGCTGCAAGCTTTGGTTTTATGGCAGGATCTTCAAAAGAGAAATATTTGTCTGGATGAAATTCCTTTGAAAGCTGGTAGTACTGTTTTTTCACGAGTTCGTTGTCAGACGTGTCAGTAATTTCAAGCAATTCATCAGGGCCGATTTGATCGAGTCTTGCATGCAGAGATTCAACCCGTTTTTGATGTTTTTCATCCTCAACTGAGAACGGCTTTAGCACGTCATCGAGCATTATTGTTTCATAATCCGATGCCTCCTGCACAGTATCTCCAGGAACGTGTGGAGTAATGGATGAAGAGAGTTCGACAATATCCAATGACCAGAACATATAAATAATCTTCAGTGCTTCAAATGAGCTGACCCAGGAGTTTTCGATTACTTCTTTTATGGTAAGCTTTCCGTTGATGAGAGAAAGAATCTTTTTGTCCTGCTGTTCAAATTCAATATTCTGAAAAAGGCTGAGGGGATCGTTACTTAATTTCAGTACGGAATCCATATCAGGCATTTCATTTTTTATCTTTGTCCAGCTATCTATTCTCTTAACGCCTTCATAGATGAGGTTCCCGGTACTCATTTTAAGAGTAATCACTTCCTTTGATGGGAGGTCCCCCTGGATAAATTCATATTCGGCGTCTTCTATATTAAACATACTATAAATTATTTCCCTGACCTGAAATTTGACTCCCTCAAAAACGTCTTTTGCGGTCAGATATCCGAGTTCTACAAGTATCATACCCTGTCTTTTCCCGGACTTTTTTAGAATCTCAACAGATTCATCATATTGCTCAACAGATATTTTCCCGGCCTTAAGGAGTACTATTCCGAGACGATCGTCTGTGTATGTAGAAGTCGCGAATACTGCGTCACCCTGACTCAGATAGGCTTTCTTGGTGAAATCAGATGTTGAAAGAGAAAGTACACCGGTCATTCTCTTTCTGCTGAGCCAGACAAGTATTGACGCGAAACGTATTTCCCTGACATTACCTTTTATGGGTATTTCCATCGTGGTCTTCTCCGGTTACTGTTCGATATTTATGTAATTCCTCATTCAGTTGATCGCGCTCATTTTTCAGGTTCTGTAATTCCAGTGAAATTTGCTTGGTCAATTCCCTCTGTTCCCTTATTTTATTTTTTAAAACAAGGGCATAATATCCTTCAACCATCACAATGATAATCAGTATTGCCATGATAAGTATCCGAAAGAAATGCCCTGCAGGGGAACCTGAAAGCTCATCTGCATGGTTGCTACCGGAGAAAGATATCATTGTGAATATCTCTGAACACCAAATCTGAATATTTCAATTTCCTCTGTCGCCATTATCCCGGCCTTCATTCTCGCTATTCTGAGCTGTTCTTCAACGGTATTCACACCGTCGAGATTAGGCAGAAGAAGACCCTTTTTTTTTCCGCTCACGACGATTACACCATATCGTTCAGGATCCAGCTGACTCATATCGGTAACCTGCTCCGGCACCGAAAGGATATCAACAGAATATTCTAGCTCTGGCAATTCGTCTTTGGTTACCGGCGGAAAACGGGGATCCTGTGTTGCGGCAGCCAAGGCATTCTTGATGGTCTCCTGTGCAATGTTCTCGGTCACAGGCATGAATGTTCCGATGCATCCACGTAATTTTCCGTTCTTCTTCAGGCAGACAAAAACACCTGCTTTTTCAGATAATTCAGGTGGTAATGATTCAGGAGGGCTGATCGTATTTTTACTGGCAACAAAAGTTTCTACGCTCGCTTTTGCAAGTGCTAGGAGATCATGCATTATTTTTCTCTATGAAGTGAATAAGAAGACAGAGCAAGAATAGCCTCTTTTGCCCTGGAATCCGGAAAACCGGAAAGTTCTGCATGCGCTTCCTGTAAGAGCAGGTGGGCTTTGTCGAAGGAAGTCTCAATAGCATTATATTTTTTTAACAAATGCAAAACGTCCGGCAAATGTTCCAGCAAAGCTCCGTTCGACAGTATCTGTTTTACTCGTGAGACTTCTTCCTGTCGGGCTGCTTTAAAAAGATACAAGAGTGGCAAGGTAATCTTTCCTTCTTCCAGATCCTTGCAGAGCCTCTTCCCGAGCTCTTTTTCATCAGCGCGATAATCAAGAATATCATCAGCCATTTGAAAAACAACACCTGTTTTCAGGCCAAATGAGGTCAATGCATCGACCTGTTTATTAACAAGTCCTCCGAGGATCGCTCCTGTTCTGCATGCCGCGGCAATCAGCGCTCCTGTTTTTGCCGAGATTATGTCTTTATATTCTTCTTCAGTGATATTCGGGTCTCCTATTCTGTTAAGCTGAAGGAGTTCACCTTCGGTCATTCTTGTTGTGGCGAATGAAAGAGCCTCCATGATGCTTTGATTTTTTTGCATTACTGCGTTCCTGAGAGCATTGGAATATAAAAAATCCCCGACAAGAACCACGATCTGATTCCCCCATACAGAGTTGGCGGCAGGATTGCCTCTTCGTATGTCTGCCATATCCACAACGTCATCATGGAGGAGTGAGGCAGTATGAATTGTCTCGATAATCCCTGCAATAGCAATATCAGCGGTGCCCTTATAGCCGGACATATCTGCGCTGATCAGGTGAAACAGTGGTCGGACCCTTTTGCCGCCGCTGGCGAGAATATAGCTGCCTATTTCAGGAATAGCAGGGATTTGATTTTCGAAGAGTTCCCTGATTTTTTGTTCTACCTGCTTCAGACGATCTTCATATAATGCAAAAACATCCTGTAATTTCATTGTTTGATGATAGGATACTGAATATTTTGATGTCAAGATAACATTCCTTTCACTGTTCTTTCTTGATCCTGAGTTTTTCTATCTGTCCCGAATGTCCGGCAAGTTCCTTAATGTCATCAGGCTTGAAAGCTCCCTTTTCAGTGATAATAGCACATACCATTCGAGCCGGAGTAACATCAAACGCTATATTCCGCACCCGAACTCCCTGCGGTGCAATGCGGCATTTACCGAAAATTTCAGTAACTTCTTCAGGCGGGCGCTCTTCAATGGGAATCTGTTCACCTGACGGTATCGAGAAGTCTATGCTGCTGAGGGGAGCGGTGACATACAACGGAATGTTGTGCTCTTTGCAGAGAACTGCTACTGAATATGTGCCGATCTTGTTCGCTACATCGCCGTTTCTGGCCGTCCTGTCAGTTCCGACAATTGCAAGATCAATTGCACCTTTTTGCATAAGAGCTCCGGCTGCATTATCCGTAATTAACGTTACGTCTATGCCTTCCTGCATCAGTTCCCATGCCGTGAGGCGTGCCCCCTGCAGAACGGGCCGTGTTTCATCGGCAATCACCGTGAACGATTTTCCCTGGTCCCTCGCCTGCAGCATGGGGGCTGTTGCAGTCCCATATCCTCCTGTTGCAAGAGATCCGGCATTACAATGGGTAAGGATGCAATCACCATCGTTGATAAACTGGGCACCCCACATTCCTATAGTCCTGTTTATTTCAATATCTTCATGGAGAATCCTCTCAGCCTCTTGAACAAGGATCTTTCTCAATGATGCTATGGAATGGTCTCTATTGCGTTCGAGAATTTTCTTGATTCTCTCGACAGCCCATGAAATATTTACTGCCGTTGGACGGGCGGAAAGCATACTCCGGAAAGCGGGTTCAAGTGCTTTGACAAAATCTTCAAAATGTTCTGCCGTAATATCCTGGGCTGCAAGCCCGATACCCATTGCTGCTGCGATACCTATGGCCGGAGCACCTCTTATTTTGAGATTTTTTATCGCGTCAACGACCTGTTCGTATGCATTGCACTCAATGTAGACAACATCCAGAGGGAGTTTCGACTGGTCAAGTATGATGACCTTGCCTTCTGACCACTCAATGGTTTTGACCATCAGAACCTCCAGCGGTGACTGACTGTTGCACGCAATGGCGAAGAGAGCACCGTGGCGGCATATCCAGTAAGTCCCGTATCAGATAGCATGACCATCATGGTATCAACTCTGAAAGGGAATAACGGTCGTAATGATGAACATGGTTGTAAGACATATAATGATAATAATTGTACCCCAGGATATATAATTATAACTTGTGCTGTTTACATATTCTCCCATAAGCTTTTTGTTGTTTACGAGGGATATGGCATATACGAGAACAAAGGGAAGGAGCACGCCGTTAACGACTGCCGATAATACCATCAGGAATACCAGCGGAGCGCCGGGCAGCATGATAATAATTGCAGAAGAAGCAATAATGAATGTATAAATCCACATGAACTGAGGGGCTTCTTTGAATGTCTTGTTAATACCTCTTTCCCAACCCATCGCTTCACAAATATAGTACGATGTAGCTAGCGGAACAATGATTGCTCCGAGAAGCGAAGCATTGGCAAGGCTGACGGCGAAGAGGATCGATGCATAATTACCCGCAAGAGGCCGGAGTGCATATGCTGCTTGCGAAGCGTCGGTAATACGTATTCCCTGGGAAAAAAGCGTCGTTGCGCAGGTAACTATAATAAAAAAAGCAATAATATCGGTGATACTGCAACCGAGGATTACATCAACGCGTGTTACCTTGTATTCCTTCTTTTTAATACCCTTTTCAGCTATTGATGACTGAAGATAAAACTGCATCCATGGGGTAATGGTGGTTCCGATGATAGCAATGCAGAGATACATATATTCAGAGTTCAGCTGTATGTCCGGAAGGATTGTTTTGGTAAATACCATTGACCAGTCTGGTGCTGATAGAATGCCGGATATCACATATCCAAAATATATGAGACAGGCAAAAAGAAGTATGCGCTCAACAAAGCGGTAGCTTCCCCGGGTAACCAGCATCCAGATAGCCAACGCGCCTGTGGGAATCATAACGTACTTGCTGATTCCCAGTATCTCCATGCTCGCTGCCCATCCTGCAAAGTTTGCTACAGTGGTTCCAAGGTTAGCGATGAATAATGCTATCATCATAAAAAAAGTTGCGCGTACTCCGTAGTTTTCACGAATGAGATCAGAAAGACCTTTTCCTGTGACAGCCCCCATTCGTGCAACCATCTCCTGAATAACAACGAGTGCTATTGTCGTCGGTATAAGTGTCCAGAGAAGGGCATATCCGAATCGGGCACCGGCCACAGAATAGGTTGTTATCCCGCTGGCATCATTGTCGATATTGGCGGTAATAATACCGGGTCCCATGATCGAAAGAAAAATCGCAATGCTTTTCCAGCGGCTCACACCTTCCTCCGTTTTCTCTTTGCAGCGGGAGGAAGCACGATGTCAATGATATCGTCAACGGTAACGATACCGTGCATATAGCCGCTTTCATCAACTACGGGCACGGATAAAAGGTTATATTTTGAGATAATTGCCGCAACCACCATTTCATTATCACCGGGTAAAACTGTTTTGACATTTGTCTCCATAATATCAGCGAGAATGCACGATGCTTCGGCAAGAAGCAATTCCCTCAGAGACAGCACGCCGATGAGCTTTTCTTCCTTATCAAGCACATACAGGTAATAAACAGCTTCGACTTCCTTCGCATCGACTTTAAGCCGTTCTACTGCCTCCTGAACCATGGTCAGGGGATCATATGCTATGTATTCATTCGTCATAAGACCGCCTGCGGTATCTTCTTCGTGTCCAAGCAGTTCCTGAATATCTTCTGCGTCTTCCTTTTCAATATTTTCAAGTAGTTCCTGAGTTTTTTCTGCCGGCAGATCACTGAGGATATCGGCCGCCTCATCCGGAGGCATCATTTCAATGATATCCGACGCTTTTTCTTTTGCGAGGCTGCTGATGATCTCTTTTTGTTTGTCCGGTTCAAGCTCTGAAAGAGCTTCCGCAGCGGTTTCTACATCAAGGTCGTTAAAAAAAGATGTTCCCTCCTTGCGTGAAACACTACTGATGATCTCTGCGATGTCAGCCGGGTGAAGTTCTGAAAGCATTTGTCTTGGAACCGTCAATGATATTTTGGTGAGCTTTGGCTCGAGCGGCTGCAGGTAATTCCAGCTTATCAAGGAATAGGGAAGTGTTTTCTTGAACAGCTTCAGAAAATCCTCACCCCCCCGTTCGACGCCAAGACGTCTCATAATTCCCCTCATGCCGACATCGATAGCAACAAGCATTGCTTCTGTGTTGAAGCCTTCAAGCTTGACGTCATTGACTCGCACGACCTTTGCCCCATTCACGTCCACAATCTGCTTATCCAGTATATCCCTGACAATCAACAGATCGTCATCGCTCATTTCATACGGCATAAGTTTATCGATATAGATATGCGAAGAAATAATTTTTTTATTGAATAAGTTCAGGTTAGACCATGAAAGATACAGCAGGTGCTTTTTCTTTTCTATGATCAGTGCGGACAGTTTTGGAAGAGACTCTCCCTTTACCATGATGAAGTCCTTCACTTTTCCCAGTTCTTCGCCCCGCGGATCAAGAACCGGTTTCTTAACAATTTCGCTTGTGAAAACCTCACCAAAAAACGGCATACAACTACCCCTAAATATTATTTAAAAACGAAGGCTTGCAATTAAGTATAACGTAGCTGGCGTATTTCGGCAACAGGAAAGTGGAGGAGGCCCTGGTTTTATGCTAGACTGTTATAGTTTATTCATAAGAAGATATGAATTCCCGCGAGAATACATCCATTGACCTTGAAAAAGAAAAAAAGACCAATCTGAAACTCGCGATCGGTGTAACCGCTTTCGTGATTATCGTTTTTTTCCTTTTATATATCATGATGTTTGCGTTAATGTTTCTTAAGCCGGGAATGATGTTTTCTCTTATGCCAATACCTTCCCTGTCTAAAGAGCTTTTTGAAGTAAATGGGACACTACGGATTGTTTCCCGGGAAATTGACTTTAGCAACATATCGTTCATGGACAGCAGAGAGCCCAGGGAAAAATATATGATGGGTGTCCTGAAAGACGATACCATTACAGATAAAACAGAGATTGAACCGTTTTATTCAGTGGCATCGGGAAGCGATAAACTGTATTTCTTGGCCGAGGGTCAGTTTCTTTCTTTTGACGGTACCGAGTGGACAGAAACGAAAACAGACGCTATCGGGAAAAATCCCCATGGCGTGGTAACTCCTGAAGGATTGATAGTCCTGAGTAAGATTCATAAAACCTATCAGATGCAGATTATCCGCGAAAATGAAATCGTATCACTGCCGCTGCCGAAAGACTATCTCTCGGTGAATGCAAAGCAGTATGCCAATACTACCCAGCTGTTATGGTTTCAGGATCAGCTCTTCCTTTTCTGGTCTTCGTCAGACCAGTTATACTGGGCTGCGTATTATGGAGGAACATGGCATACAACAGAATATTCAGGCACGTATGAGCGGATAAGGGTTATTACGGATGACAGAAGCATATACCTGTTTACAGATCACGTTTCAGAGCAGTCCCGGGGAATTACGCTGATCATCTATGATGATGGTACCTGGCGTGAACCCCGCATGGTAGACATAGGACCGCTATTCATTACGTGGTCTCCAGTGATGTATCAGGAACGGCTTCTTCTCTACGTTCAGGGATTCTTCCATGAAGATATCTATGCCATGGAGGATGGAGAAGCATTACCTATTGCACGGCTGGAAGGCCTTTTTGCGGGCAACGGTTTTGTATGGAAAATAATCCAGCTGTCTCTTATCGTTACGCTTATCTATGGGATCGGTGTCTATCTCATATCGCTTGTTCTGAACAAATTCAAGCTGAAAAAATGGCGGCATGGAGATATGCCATATGAGTTTGCCAGCCTTATGAGACGTTTTATCGCAAAAGGGATTGACACCATTGTTGTGACACTGGTTCCCACGCTCTTCATACTATCGTATGTGATTGACGTGAATCCGGAAACAGAAGCATTCAAATTCTTTATAATGGTATTGCTCCTGGCGGGCTATGTGCTGATCGGCAGCTTCTTATACCATTTTCTGCTCGAAGGCATGTTCGGCACAACACTCGGGAAAAAACTCTGTGGTATTGTTGTGCTAAAGGATGACTTTACGCCGTGTGGTTTATTGTCAGGGTTTCTCCGTAATCTTATGCGTATTGTTGACAGTTTTTTCTACTATCTCGTGGCTATCGTCTCATTGACCGGAACACTCAAATGGCAACGGCTGGGAGACATAGTTGCCGGGACCGTGGTTGTCAGGAGAAAAAAACCGGTTTAACCGATAATCGTGGTAATAAACAGAGAAGAGAAAAAAGCCGGTGCTGGAAACGATCCTTTACCGCCCGGGATTCCCCGCAATCAAACAATGAGATGAGCATAGAGCGCAGTGACCTGTCAGCTGCGGGAACGTTTAAACGTTCCGCTCTTGCCGCCCTTTTTTTCAGCGAGCATGATATCAGAAATTACCATTTCTTTATCAACTGACTTGCACATATCATAAATCGTAAGGGCGGCTACGGAAACAGCGGTGAGCGCTTCCATTTCAACGCCGGTCTGCCCGGTTATCGTGACACGTGATTCTATAACAATCCTGTTCCTGGTGGGATCTGTTTTGAAATCAACATGAACTGATGATATGTTTAAAGGGTGGCACAGGGGAATGAGACGAGGGGTATTTTTGGCAGCCAAAATGCCTGCTATTCGCGCACTGCCAAGAACGTCACCTTTTTCGACTGTATTATTTTTGATGAGTTTCAGCGTCGTTCTCTTCATGGTTATGGCACCCCGGGCGACTGCCGTTCTTTTGGTAACAGCTTTTTGTGATACGTCTACCATGTGTGCTTTTCCAGATGTGTCTATGTGAGAGAGTTTCTTCATCCGCCTATCTTGGACATTGGCCTTTTCAGCAGATGATTGGCAATTAATGATGACTTGACCTTTTTGTCGTACTCACGCGGCGGATTCTGATGCAGCTCATCCAGCGAATGTCCTTTTGGTTTGGCTTCTACCGAGAGTCGCAAGAGGCGCTCAATTTCGATGTCAGAGGCATCGGTTCTCAGTGCTGTCTTGAGATCGATTTCTGTTTCCGAAAAAAGACACGGTCTGATTTTACCGTCTGCAGTCAGCCTGATACGGTTACAATCTTCACAAAAATGATGTGTTATTGCGCTGATGAATCCGATAATGCCTTTGGCTCCTTTCATCCTGTAATATTTTGCCGGCCCATGTCTTCTTAACCGGACAGGGGTAAGTGGCGCAAGGCTTTCGATGGTGCTTCTGATCTGGTCAGTCGTTATATATTTCTCAGTATCCCAGAAATCAACCGAACCGGATGGCATTAATTCAATAAATCTGACCTGAACATTCGTGTTGAATGTGAGTTTGGCAAAATCCAGGATCTCATCGTCATTAAGACCGCTCACCGGGACCATATTAATTTTGAGCGGGTCGAGGCCGGCTTTTTCAGCAGAAGCCAATCCTTTTAATACAACACCTAAATCTCCCCCGCGAGTAATCTGCTTATATCGTTCGGGAATTAACGAATCTATGCTGACATTAACCCGGTCAAGTCCTGCATGAGCGAGCTCATGAGCATATGTGTTGAGTAGTACCCCATTCGTCGTCATGCTGAGATCTTCGATTTCAGGGATGCTATTTATCGAATCGATAAGAAACGTGATGTTCTTTCTCATGAGCGGCTCTCCGCCCGTGATTCTTACTTTTCTGACCCCAAGCCTGGCACCAATTCGCAGAACTCTCAGAATTTCTTCATAAGACAGAATTTCGTCATGATGTTCCGTGGTGATCCCATCCATGGGCATGCAGTAGATACATCTAAGATTACAGCGATCGATTACAGACACCCTCAGGTAATCAATGACCCTGAAGAAATTATCTTTTAGACCACTCATGTTCTTGACGGATATTACCCCTAGTTACAATTTCTTCCTGGCGAGTTCTGCTTCTTTTGAATCAGGATATTTCTCTATCAGCTTTTCAAGAATGATCGTTCCGGTCTTTCTGTCTCCCAGTGCAATAAAAGAATATGCCTGCTTGAGCAAAGCACCACCGGTTTTTTCGCTGTCAGGATATTTCTTCAGAAGCTCTTCGTACGCGAGTATCGCGCCTTCATAGTCTCTTGCCCCATAGTATGTTTCGGCAATCCAGAAATATGCATTGTCCGTGAGTGAGTTATCAGGATACTCTTCTATAAAGCTCTCAAATTGTTTCCGCGATGCTGCGTATTTTTTCTCTTTAAATAATGTGTAAGCTTTTTCATATGCATTTGTCATATCCTTCTGTGCGGAGACTTTTGAGGATATTCTGGCTTGTGCATCTGTATCCGTACCGGTATCCATATCCGGTATATCCGGGGATACGGAAGCAGTTCTTGATGTCCCGGCAGATGCCGCCGGCATGTCTGTTACCCTGGCTTTATTTCTGATCAGAGAGAGCTGCTTTTCGATTGCTTCCAACCGTGCCGTTACCGTATCCAGTTCTGAGTCATACGAACTAAATTGTCTATCCCGGAAATATTTGTTTTCTTCGAATCTTCCCCTCAACTCCTGCATACCCATGGATATTTCCGAAAGCCTGGAATTGATTTCTCCCTGACCGTCACGGACAGCAGCAAGGGTATCCTGCTGAACAGCGCCAGCGGTTTTATCATTAAGCTTATCGACTTCACTTCTTAACTTATAAGAATCGTTCATCAGGCTGTTGACATCATGCCTGAGCAATTCGTAATCAGAAGTCGTTACGCATGCCGTAAACAGGCATATGATACATACACCGAGAATCTTCACGCACTATCTCCTTTATTTAGTAAGTATGACAAAATGAGCACGCCTGTTTCTTGACCAGCAGCTTTCGGTTTGCTGCGTACACGTTGGTTTTTCTTCGCCATAGCTTAATATTTCAATCTTTGAAGACGGAACACCCAGAGAAACCAGATAGTCTTTGACTGCCTGTGCTCGTCTGTCGCCCAAAGCCAGGTTATATTCATTTGTTCCACGTTCATCGCAGTGGCCCTCGATTGACAGCGTAGCTCCCCTGTTTTTTGTCATCCAGGCTGAAATTGACTGTAACGTAGACCTATATTGGGATTTAACCGCATATTTATCATAATCAAACAGGACATCCTCGAACATTCCCTTGGTTTCTTCGAGGTATCGTGATGATATATCCTCATCAAGAGAAGCTATTTTCTGATCTTCTATAGCTTGCCTGTCTCTCTGGGAAGCAATGTCCTGCTCCATCTGCTGAGCATCTGTTTTGGTTATGGCTTTTTTCTGACAACCAAATGCAAAAATAATACAAAATAAAACGAGTAAGACAAAAGACTTTTTCATTGTTACCTCCTTAATAGAATAGTTTATTGAGGTGACCATCGAGGCCCATATGCCTTTAACCATTTCGGTGATATTCTTTTCTGGGCTTCTCCATTAGCCCGCATTATGTATATGCCCTTTCTGCCTCTCCTGTCTGATGAGAACGTGATATATCGCCCGTCAGGGGAAAAAGATGGCTCTTCATTATTTCCGTATTGGGTAAGCTGTGTCAAGTCGGTCCCGTCTGGCTGAAGAGTAAAGATCTGGTTCTTACCGCCGCTTCTGCCGGAAAAGGCGATCCGGTCCCCTTTTGGGGACCAGTTTGGGGATGTATTATAAGATCCCTCAAAGGTTATTCTGCGGATATCGCTGCCATTACGATCCATGACATATATTTGAGGACTGCCTCCGCGATCCGATACAAATGCGATATGTGCTCCGTCAGGCGAAACCGTCGGGGAGACCTCAATACCAGAGGAGGATGTGATTCTCCGAAGTTTTTTCCTCAATATATCGTAGGTGAATAAATCTGGCGTTCCTCTTTGTGATGAGGATAGTACAAAGGCATTACCGTCCGGAAAAAAATCTCCGGCTATATTCGTGCCTTTTGCTGAATATATCTTTTTTTCCGTCATCCGCAAGAAATTTATCAAATACACTCCCCACTTTCTGTTCCTTTCAGCAGAGTAAACAATCTGTTTCCCATCCTTTGACCAATGCGGTGCCAATACCATCGAGCCCTTCAGACCGAATTTCTTGATCCTTTCACCGTCCCAGTCCATGATATAAATACCCTTGCTATTTCCATCTTCTCCTACAAACGCAATTTTTGATCTGAATATACCGGGTTTTCCTGTAAGGGCCTGGTAGACATCATTGGCAATGCCATGGGCAAGCTGACGAAGGAGCGCGCTTTCGGCATTATAGCGTTTATGCAATATCTCGCTTGCCTGAAACGTGTCATAGAGAAAGACATCGACCGAAATGCCCTGGTCTTTCTGTACGGTTCCCTTGATAACGGCTTCTATGCCAAGCGGTGTCCAGTTCAGGGGGTTGAACGGTTGGGATGCAGACTCAATATAGGAGGACTTGTCTATATACATAAAGAGGCCGGTAAAGATAAGGTCATCCCGGATTATCTCTGCGATCTCTTTTCCTGACGGCCCCTGAAAATCGAAGATCGCAATGGGCAGTTTTCTGACAGCCGGCGACGTTATATCAATATAGATTTTTGCGAAGGCACCGGTAAAAAGTAAACAGGAGCATACTATGAACACAAGCACAAATACGATAATTTTAAACGTTACCCGTTGCACGTTACCCGTATCGTTCATGGATAAAACCGTATACCAATCTCCATCTCATATGGCGGAGGAGAGACCGGTGATGCCTTGGCAAGGGCCTTGAGTGCTGACCGGTCAAACAGTATATTTGAAGATTTCTTTTCTACCCGCTGTATGTGAATCGTGCCGTCTCTCATTATCTTAACCAGGACGATGGTTTCAAGGCTGTTATTTTCAATATCCGGATAAATCCATTCCTGCCATATTTCAGCGGTTATTTGGTGATAATAGCCGTCAAAAAGACTGCCTTTGGCTGCAGTGCCTTCTGCCGGACGGC
>JBFGJU010000016.1:0-16470 GCA_041577035.1 Thermodesulfovibrionales bacterium
CTCCTCACATATATCCTATCCATATGAGAGTAATTTATCCATTATATCAGATAGTTATATTGATTACTTGAAGTGTCATTTTAATGTTCAGGAAGTCTCTCTCAAAGACAATAATACAGCTGATTTTTCTTATATCGGATATGGCGGGGTCGAAGACGAGATCGAGGGAATTGCGCGCCATATAAAAAGCCTGTCAGTAGCAGGACGCATTACCGGAAACAGCTGGATTATTGTCACATTTCCCAGAATATCCGATTATAGGGCCCTTACCGAACGAGTATTCAGGAAATATGGTCTTACGTATACGATCTCGCTCCAAAAACCGGCCATTTCAAAAAGGGCGCTTCGGGACGTGGTGTATCTCCTGGATTGTATAGCAGATGATTTCCCCCGACAGAAATTCACTGCTCTGCTGAGTTCGCCGACGTTCAAGAATATTCCTGACGTTGTAAAGCATTCAATCATTTCCCTGTCAATGAACACAGGTATTGTCAAAGGCATGGATTCCTGGAAAAAGATCATCAGTGACCGGCCTGACCCGGATTCCATGAAGAAGATAAGAAACGCGCTGCATGATGTCTTCAGGCATCTTGGCCGTCTTATAACCATCCGGGGGTCTTCCGATAATGCGACACTACGAATAGAGATCGAAAAAGCGCTTGCAAAACTGGGCTATGAAGCAGAGCAGAATGCGCTTGATGAGCTTCACAATGCATTTGATACTGTTGCGCTTATTGCCGGTATTTCCGAAAATGGCACTCTTTCTTTAAGGCGATACGCCGATTACATGAAACATATACTGAGCGCGGCCGAGTACCGGCATGAGGACATTGGCATACAGATCATGGATTTTCCTGAAACACGGGGGCTTGCCCCTGATTATCTTTATTTCTGTGGTCTCAAGGATGGCAACATGCCTTCCAGGCCTTCGTTAGATCATATATTTCCTGACAGCATACGTACTGAATACGGTCTTATTAATCTCAAAATGCATCTTTTGATCCAGAAGCTTAACTTTCGCCGGCTCATTGGTTCTTCCTCTCATACACATCTTTCGTATCCGGTAGTTGATGGTGATAAACTTTTTCTTCCCTCCTCCTACCTCCCGTGGGATAAAGAAGCCTCCGAAAACCTTTACGGTATATATTCTCCGGAAGAACTGCTGACAACGAAACAGGGGAAGCCACTTTCGGACACGATTCGGCAGATCAGTATTGATCAGACGTCAAGAGAAAAGCTGATCAAAAGAAAGCTCGGCATGCCGATGCGTGTTACTGATATTGATTCATTCAGAAAATGCCCAAGACGGTTTTTTATCGAGCGGGTTTTGAATCTCGAGGCCGCTGAAATTGCCCGGTACGAGATTGAAGCGAAACTGCTTGGGACGATTATTCATGATATTATGGAACAGCTGATCAAAGAACCTCTCGATGACCCGGCGGCTGTGCGCCGCATAGCTTCACGCATTACAGACACGGCATTGCAGAACATTCGTGTTGATGACTTTCTCAAGGCCCTGCTGAAAGAGTCTTTTCTTGAAGTTCTGCCTGATATCGTTGATATAGAATGTAAGATGCGGCAGGAGGGATTCTTTCCTTCTGAGTTCGAGAAGCAGTTCGAGGAGACCGTTCTGCCGGGAATATCCTTAAAGGGAAGAATAGACAGATTAGACCGGAAAGAGGATGCGTTCCGAGTTATTGACTATAAAACAGGGGTTGTTCAGATCGGTTCTGAAATTATAACCAGAGGGAAAAACATACAGATCGCCCTCTACGCCGCAATGCTGAAAGCACACGGCATGACGGTCGAAAAAACAGGTGTCTACTCTCTCAAGGATATTGTCGTAAAGTGGATTCCAACACCGAGAGACAGACATAACCTTGATGACTATATAGAAAGTTCTCTCAGATATCTGGAGGAGGCTGTGCACGAAATGCAAGAAGGCCTCTTCAGGGCTTATCCGTTGGATGAATTTTATTGTACAAGCTGTCCGGAAGCGCCGTTCTGTCCATATATTCACGGAAGGGATAGATCATAACATGAATCAATATCTTGATACTCGCAAGAATATCATTATCTCGGCTCCCGCGGGGTCCGGCAAAACAGAAAAGCTGGCCCGAAGGTATATCAGTCTGCTCAAAAGCGGTAATAGGCCTGAAAAAATACTGGCTATAACCTTTACTGAGAAGGCTGCTGCGGAAATGAAAAAAAGGATTCTCGATATCCTGCTTAAAGAAGAAAGAACTCTGTTCAATCAGATCATGGATACCATACCGCTCATGCGCATAACCACCATTCATTCGTTCTGCCGGAAGCTGATCACCCGCTTTGCTCCTGAACTGAATCTGGACCCCTCTGTTGACGTACTCGACGATTTTGCTGCTGGCCAGCTGTGGAGTGAATCTGTATACGATGCTTTTCGGAGCGAAAAAGATGATCCATCGGTATTCTTTTCCTATTTGAAGCTGAAGGGAATAAAGGGCTGGGGATCCCTCTTCAGGGTGCTTGAAATAATACACGCCAAGAGGCCATATGCTGAATTCCTTAATGAACAACCAGACAGAGATTTCGCTCCCGAAGAACGCTTTCTACTTGAGATTTACCAGAGATGCCTCGAGAATTACTCTGTAAAGAAGCAGCAGCTTCGGACCATTGACTTCAATGACATGGAGATCCTCGCCTACCGGGCGATCGCATCAAATCCCGAGTGGTCGAATATCCTCTATGCGTTTGATGAGCATACAGACCATATACTGGTTGACGAATTTCAGGATACCAGTTCCCTCCAGTGGAAGATCATAAACAAACTCACCGAGGAGTGGCGTTCGGGGCTCGGCGCGAAGCGATCAGCGGGGATCACTCCCACCATATTTATTGTAGGAGACAAAAAGCAGTCTATATATCTCTTCAGAGGAGCCAATGTTTCACTGTTTGATACCGTCAGAAGTAATTTCACTGAATGGTTCGGAAAAGAGTTTTTCTTTCATGAGGAGAAAGAAAACTACCGGAGTCTTCCCAAACTTGTGGACTTTTCGAACGCGTTGTTCAAGAAGATAATGCGCGGTACCGGAGCCCCGTGGAAAACGACATATACCCCTTTCAGGGCCACTCGGGAGGGAAACGGAATCGTTGAGCTGTACCTCACCGATTATGATGAAAATACGAAGCTGACGCGCGTGAGGGAAGCCCTCCTGCTCGCGCGGCAGATCAACACAATCGCTCATACGCTCGAAATCAGCTCGCCTGACGGCAGGCGTACATGCCGTTTCTCGGACATAGCAATCCTCCTGAGAAACAGAAACCATCTTCCTGCCTTTGAAAATGCTCTCAGGGAAAACCATATTATGTTTATCGTTGAAAAGGGCATCGGCTTCTACGATGAACCTGAGGTTGCCATAGCGAGAGAATTCATATCATTCCTCATAGACCCTCACGATGATTTCAGCCTGTTTGAGGTCCTGAGAAGCCCACTGTTCGGATTCACGGAGTCGATGATTACGCTGCTTCTGACGGGAAGAAAACGGTCTCTGTTCGAAAACCTTAAGAACAGCTCTTTAAAGCGATGCAAAAAAGCCTTTGATACCCTGTCCGAGTTCTGTTTCAGGGCCCAGAGCATGCCCCTTTCCCTGATCCTGGAGGATTTTTTCTCAGAATCAGGCGCATGGAGCGCTTTTTATGAAAAACAGCGGCATGCAAACATCAAGAAGTTTCTGCGAATACTTGAAGACTACGAAACGAATAATCTCTCGCCCGTTGAAATAAAGGAAAAGCTCATACAGTCAAAGAAGAGCAACGAGGCAAAGGCAAACATTAACACCGAGCATATCAACGCAGTAAGAATAATGACTGTTCACGGAGCAAAAGGCCTCCAGTTTCCGGTTGTGTTCCTTCCATTTCTCGATGAAACCATTGGAGCAAAAACCGGTCCGGTTTTTCTGGATGAAGTAGACACAACCGTCCGGTTTGCTTATGAAGAGGATTCCGGAAAGAGACGAAATCATGACCTCTTCAAACTTCTGAGGGAAAAACAGGATGAAGAAGAAAAGCGCCTCTTCTATGTTGCTGTAACGCGGGCGCAGGATCATCTCTTTCTGTCAGGCGCGATAAAAAAAGAAGATGGGAAGATCGTAAAAACAAAGGGACGGCTCAGTTATATCGAGGAGGCCTTTCCCGGTTCTGTGTACGAAGCAAAGTCCTATGATGGTCTTTTTGCTGTCAGGCAGGAAAAAGAGCTGGCTGCGTCAACCCGGGAGGCATCAGCCCGCCTGGATGACGATACGCAGCGGTTCTTTAGAGGTCCGGCTTACGTTGAAAAAGTCGACCTTACTGCTGACGCGGAAGAATGGGTTGACGTAACAGAAGATAGCACAGCGCAAACCCGGCATGGCGACCACTGGGTTGAACTGGGGAACATATTTCACCATCTTTTCGAAGAACTTTCAAAGGGTATCATCGCATATAAAGACCTCGATAAGCGCATGAGGAAATTCGTCCTGAATCAGCATTCCCTGAAAGATCGTGCTGACCAGTACACACAACTCATCCAGCATGACTTTAAAAAGCTTCAGGACGCGGGACTGCTCCGGGATATCATTCTCCCTGCTGACAATGCATACGCTGAACTGCCGTTTATCCTGCAGAAGGGGAAGAAAATCTATAAAGGAAGGATCGACAGGATAGTAATACGCAATAGTACTGCGTATGTTTACGATTACAAAACCTTTCCCATAACAGACAGCGAAATACCAAGACTCAAAGAACAGTATCGATTCCAGATGCATATGTATCGTGAGGCCGCAGAGAAACTCTTCTCTGTTCACGCGAGAAGCATTATCCTCTTCACCCATGTGCCGGTTGCAATTGAAATATAGTATCTGCTACATTTATGGTTAATTTATTGTGAATGTATTCACAAATTGGAGGAGCCGCCGATGAAAAGAGCAATGATCATATTTTTTATGGCTACCCTTATTTTTGCATCGCACGCTTTCGCGATGCACGGTCTTCGCTACTCGATTACTGTATCAAAATTTGAAAACCGTTCAAACTGGTCAGGACACTGGAACCTTTCTGATACCTTTGGTGCCGTACTGACTGACAGCCTCCAGCAGACGGGTAAATTTATTGTTCTGGGTGAAAAGGACATGAGGTACGAGGCAATGGACGAACAGGACTTTGGTGCCTCGGGCAGGACGGCACAGGGGAAAAAAACCCCTAAAATCGGCCAGATGACACCTGCCCAGCTTCTGGTGAAGGGTGAAATTACACACTTTCAGCATACAACAACAGGGGGAACCGGTGGTCTGAGAATTAAGGGTTTCCGGATCGGCGGTGGAACAGACTCTGCAGAGATCAATGCCGTGGTATACGTTGTTGATTCGACTACGGGCCAGGTCGTGGCGTCAAAAAAAGTGGTCGGACAGGCATCAAGGACCGGCCTTGATATAGGCTTTGCCGATAGAAACTGGGGGGCAGACCTCGGCGGCTTTAAAAAAACCAACGTGGGAAAGGCTGTGGAAAAGGCAATAGATCAGGCTGTAGAATTCATCATTCACCAGCTTGATAATATCCCGTGGGAGGGAACGGTGATAATGGTAAAGGGGGACAAGATCTATGTTAACAGGGGTGCCCGGGAAGGGGTAAATCCAGGTCAGATTTTTTCAGTGGGTACTGTTGACGAGCTCAGAGACCCGGATACCGGTGAACTCCTTGATGTCTCGATGGAAACGGTTGGCACCATAGTTGTTCAAACAGTCAAGGAGAAGATTTCTATCTGTAAAATTTCCGAAGGAACAGGGAAAATAGCAAAAGGTATGTCCGTGATGGCTGAGTAGCCCCGCGATTTTGCACTATAAGTACTCCAGGGTCCTGATGAGCGCTTCAGCCTTTTTCAGGCTTTCGTAGTATTCCCGCTCGGGATCTGAATCCGCAACAATTCCGGAGCCTGCCTGCACGTACGCCCTTCCCTGTTTTACGAGAAAGGTCCTGATAATGATATTCAGATCCATATCTCCGTTAAAACCGATATAGCCGATAGATCCGGTATACGGGCCCCTGCTCGTTTTTTCGAGCTCATCAATAATCTCCATGCATCTGACCTTGGGCACACCGGTGATCGTTCCCCCGGGGAATACCGATTTGATAACATGAAAGCAGTCTTTTCCCTGAGCCAGTTCACCCTGCACATTCGATACAATATGGATAACGTGTGAGTAATCTTCGGTTGTCATGAGCTCGTTAACATTGACGGTTCCGTAATCAGACACCTTGCCCAGGTCATTCCGCTCAAGATCAATAAGCATAATATGCTCAGCCCGTTCTTTTTCATTTAGCAGGAGTTCAGACCGCATTTTTTCGTCCTGATGCACGTCTCTGCCCCGCGGACGCGTGCCTGCGATCGGACGAGTATCAACAATGTTATTCCGAACCCTTACCAGTCTTTCCGGGGAAGAGCTGACAATCTGATAATCGCCAAAATCTACATATGAGGCAAAGGGCGATGGATTGATTTCACTGAGAATGGTATAAATCTTCCACGGATCAGTATGACCGATATCCGAGGAAATGCGGAGAGAAAGGTTCGCCTGATAGATGTCACCAGCTGCGATATATTCCTTCGCTTTCTCAACCATTGCCATATATTCGGCCTTTTCCGTTTCATACGTAAGAGCATCGTTAGCCCTACCGGCTTTTCCATCTCCTGTGTCAGTTTCTGAGGCTGTTACCTTCTTATGGATTGTTTTGAGAACTGAATTCGCTTCATCTATGTAATGCTCTTTTTTCTGTATGAGTGTTGAATATCCAAGCGCTGTCGAGCGCACGCCGGGGCAAACCAGAATCCAGCTCTTTTTTTTGAGATGGTCAAAGGCAATCAACCGGTCAACCATAATAAAATGAGCATCAGGAATTTTCAGATCATCCATTGTGGTCTTTGGAATTCTCTCAAGGTAACGCACAAAATCATAACTGAGCATGCCCAGGGCGCCTCCCTGAAAAGGCGGGAGATCCCGTATGGGACTTTGCTGGTAGGAAAAAACCAGCTCTCTGAGCCGCTCAAGGGGATTTCGTGTTGAGATTGTCTTTTTCCCATCGAACTCTATCTCCACAATCCTGTCTTTTACCGAAAAAATGAGATACGGTTCAATTCCGATAAAGGAATATCGTGCAATATGTTCAGATCCTTTGTGGCTCTCAAGAAGACAACTGTTCTTTGCCTTCAGCCTTTGATATATGTTCCGCGGCTTTTCAAAGGGAATTTCGCGATAGACAGGCAAAAAGATATCTGCAGATGACGGTGCATTTACTTTGGCCTGTAATGGCATTCTCACACGCCTTTCATAAACTCAGACAGCATCGATCTCTTTAGTGATCAGCTCTAAAGTTTTTACTGGGTCTTTCTCTCCGAGAATAGCCCTGCCCATGACCAGGTAATCCGCTCCTTCCTGAATTGCTTTTTTCGGACTCATGGTCCTTTTCTGATCTTCAACCGGTGCCCATGAGGGTCTTATCCCGGGAGTCACAATAAGAAAACCGTTTCCGCACTGTCCCCTGATCCTGGCAGCCTCATGTGCCGAAGAAACAACTCCGTCAAGACCTGCCTTCAGAGAAAGCCCGGCAAGGTGCCTTACGTGGGTATTCAGACTATGCTGAATACCGACCTCATTTCTGAGCGATTCTTTTGAGATGCTCGTAAGAACGGTCACGCCGATAACTCGCGGTCGACTTATATTTTCCTTCAGACAGACCCGAACAACATCATCCATGCACTGCTTCATCATGTCATACCCGCCGGATGCGTGAACCGTGAACATAAAGACTCCGTGCCTCGCCGCAGCAATCCCTGCGCGTGAGACAGTATTCGGGATGTCATGGAATTTTAAATCAAGAAAGACTTTTTTCCCCCGCTTGTGGAGTTCATCGATAATACCTGGACCGGCACTGGTAAATAGCTCAAGTCCTACTTTAAATATATCTATATAACTACCTAATTTATCAATAATTTCAATTACGTATTCGTGCTCGGATATATCAAGCGCAAGTATTAGTCTCTTATTACTGGACATGATTTATTATTTCTTATGAATCATATGATCTGTTTCACAATGCAAATATCAATATAAAAAAAATCTTCTCATTATGAAATATACTGGGTGTAAAAGCAAGTTTCCCATAGTATACTCTTTCATATAATGTAATCTCACTATCAATAATTACATCTCCAAACTCAACAAACGCTTTGTAATCATCAGTTATCTGATAAACTATTATATATAAAGTAGGAAAGGCGCTTCCCGTGTTTGCCAAAGGACCTTTAAAGTATGTCTTTTTTATTGCCGGTGTCATGGCAATTATCTATCCACTTGTTAACATTTATTTTATTTTTCCTTTATTTGGCAAGATGCTCGCCAAGAATACTGAGGATGAAGCAGTCAGAGTAGCCAGAAATTTAGCAACGATAGTTGTTTCGGAAAAAAAGCAATTAAAAGATCCTTTTGATTTTGCCAAAACTATTGATAAAACAAAAACGGAATTCGGAATTGAAAAAATGAAGGTTTTTTCAAAATGGGGAGAAATTATTTATTCTACCGATTCCATAGACATAGGAAAGGTAAATAGAGAGCAATACTTTCACACTATCGTTGCCGCGGGAAACATCAAAACGAAAATTGTTGAAAGAAAAACTAAAACCCTTGAAGGAAGAATAGTAACAGCTGATGTTGTGGAAACGTATGTGCCAATCATGAGTGATGGTGAATTCCTCGGTGCATTTGAAATTTATTACGACATTACTGAAAGAAATAACACACTTTATGCAGCAATATACCGCTCTACCTTCATTTCTTTCGCTATGATGTTTGCCTTTTTTATAGCTATTATCATAGTTTTTTTCAAAGCAGATGTAAAAACTGACGATTCAAATATTAGTGAACTGTCCATGCCATATAAATCTCCCCTTTTTTTCGTTCTGATCATTGGGCTCTCCATATTCGTTGTTGAAGCAATTGTAATGTTTTTTCTATCAGCCTTTCCGCCAATTTCAAAACTGAGTGAAGCAATAGTTGATGCCTCTCTCTTACTCATGATGGTTTCCCCTGTGCTTTACTTTTTTCTTCTGCGCCCATTATTGCTGCATATAACGGAGAGAAAAAGAATAGAGGATGAGTTAAAAAAAGCTCACGAAACTCTTGAGCAGAGGGTGAATGAACGTACCAGTGAATTATCCGATGCATACAATCGGCTTAAAGACGATATGGCTGAACGCAGGAAACTCGAAGACCAGCTTCTTCACGCACAGAAGCTGGAGGCCATTGGAACTTTGGCAGGGGGCATTGCACATGAGTTTAACAACATTTTGACGGCAATAACGGGATACAATGAATTATTACAGGAAGAGATAGAGAGAGATGTTCATTTGAAGCCCTATGCTGAAGCAATAGCTGCTTCATCTGACAGGGCAGCAGAGCTGACAAAAGGACTGCTGTTATACAGCAAAAAACAGGAGATTGATCTACGCCCCACAAGACTCAACCATACCGTTAATAATGTAAGGCAAATTCTTTCAAAGACGATTGGAGAAGATATTGAACTGAAGATCATGCTTTCTGATACAGAACATATTGTGATAGCAGATTCCGGGCAGCTTGAACAGGTTCTTATGAACCTTGCAACAAATGCAAGAGATGCAATGCCAAATGGTGGTACGTTAACTATAGAGACCGGCACTATAGAATTGAACAAGGAATTTATAGCGAAACACGGGTATGGGACCGCAGGCACGTTTGCTTATTTATCTGTTACTGATACAGGTGTCGGTATGGATGATAACACAAAACAGAAGCTGTTCGAACCGTTTTACACAACCAAAGATGTAGGCAAGGGAACAGGATTAGGGCTTTCGGTCGTATACGGAATAATAAAGCAGCACGACGGATACATTGATGTACTCAGCGCCCCAGGGGAAATAACCAGATTTACCATATATCTCCCCGAAGTGAAGTTAGAAGAGCCTGCGGACACTGAATCCTCGTCAGCTCCTTTTCACAGCAGTGGGACAGAGACTATACTTATTGCAGAAGATGACAGCAAAGTGAGAGAGTTGGTCACATCTGTACTTCAAAAAGCCGGTTACAAGATCATAGAAGCAACTGATGGCTCTGATGCAATAGACAAATTCAGAATACATCATGATAAAATTCACTTCCTCCTACTGGACGTGATGTTACCCAAAAAGAAAGGGATAGAGGTTTATGACGAAATTATAAAGACAAACCCGGATATAAAAGCACTTTTTATAAGTGGTTACTCAGGTGATGATTTACATAAAATGGGAATATTTGAAAATAAACATGACTTTATCCCAAAGCCTTTTTCCCAGAGTCAACTTTTGAAGAAAATCAGAGGTTCGCTGGATACTTAAACGACAGCAATAAATTTCTCGATTAGTTTATATCTTTGGTAAGACGATACCCTTCTGTGCCTGATACTTGCCCTTTTTATCCGCATAGGATATTTCGCACAGTTCTGAAGCCTGGAGAAAGACTATCTGCGCGATCCCCTCGTTCGCATATAATCTGACTGTGCAGGGCGAGGTGTTCGAAACAGACATGGTTATGAACCCCTCCCATTCAGGTTCCAGTGGTGTGACATTTACGATAATGCCGCTCCGGGCATAGGTTGATTTCCCAAAACAGACAACAAGCACATCGCGCGGTATCCTGAAATACTCAAGTGAGCGACAGATCACAAAGGAATTCGCAGGGACGTCACAGGCAGTTCCCTTGACATCCTCGAAGCTTTCTTCATTGAAATTTTTTGGATCAAGCACTCTCCCCTTTTTCTGTCGAAGCAGCTTGAATTCATCATGAAGCCTTAAATCATAGCCATAGGAGCTGACACCATAGGATATGACCCCTTTTCTTGCCTGCTCTTCATGAAAAGGTTCTATCATTCCCTTGCGAGCCATCTCTTTTATCCACCGGTCGTTTTTTGGCATATCCCTCCTCTCTGTTTCATTGATTCTCATCAGCATGAAGCTGAATCTTTATATACGAGCCTTCCCGCAGTTTTAAAAGCTCACTGCCAAGCCTTTCGTTGACTTCCTTCTCAGTCAGATATGTTTCGATTTCATCCCTGACATCTACGAGTGTCTTACCCGGGAACTGATCGACGTTGTCTCTGAAAAAGGCTTCA
This sequence comes from Thermodesulfovibrionales bacterium, assembly GCA_041577035.1. Lineage (GTDB taxonomy): Bacteria > Nitrospirota > Thermodesulfovibrionia > Thermodesulfovibrionales > UBA6898. The sequence goes on from JBFGJU010000016.1 coordinate 11,191, forward strand.
ATATCAGATTCCAGAACTCGTATATACGCCCGTATTTTTAAGTCTATGTATTCATTAATAACCTCATCCTCTGTGGGTGCCTCGATCCGGTATTTTCGTGCCTCCCGCAAGAGTATCTTTCTGTTTATCAGGGAATCCAGGACCTGTTCTCTTTTACTGTCATGAGATAACTCTCGAATATCTTCGAACCTCTGATCAAGCTCGCTTAGTGTAATAGCTTCATCATCCACAAAAGCAACAACCCGGTCGACATAGGCATATGCAGTGAATAGTAGATAGTGAATAGTGAATAGCGAAAGCCAGGCAGCAAAAAGCCATTTGTAATTTGATCTTTGATCTTTGAACTGCATTCTTTTTACCCTGTTCTTTTGCTCATTGCTCCCCCTTAATCCCGTCATTGTCTTTCGTTCTTGCTCTGTATTTTTTCTCAACCTTAGCCCACCCCAGCCGAATAACCCTGTCTTTACTCCTTACTGTTTACGTCCTACGTTTTAGAACATATGTCCGATACTGAAATGAAATTCACTTCTACTGTCTGAAGGCTCCCTATCCAGTTTAAATCCATAATCCAACCTGAGCGGACCGACAGGTGTATTGTATCTTAACCCGATACCGGTCGTATACTTCAGATCAGTTGGATCAAGATCACTGGTGTCTATCCACACATTTCCCATGTCCAAAAATGCAACCAGTCCAATATTACGCGCAACCACAGTTCTGAGCTCAATATTACTCATAAGAAATGCATTGCCGCCCGTTGGATCGCCATCCGTTCCCCGGGGCCCAAGTTTGTCCTGTTCATAGCCCCTTACTGTAGACCTGCCGCCGAGAAAAAACCGTTCAACCAGCGGTAATTCATCAGTATCATCAAAACCATAGGCAAGACCTCCCCGCGCCGAGACGGCAAGTGTAACCCGTTTATGAAGCGCACGGTATATGCTCCCGGAAGCCCTCATCTTTATGAAGTTTGACTCCGAAAACAGAATATCAGGTGTAATTTTCAGAGAAATACCTGCGAGAACGCCTTTTCTCGGATCAACAGGATCATCCCGTGTATCATAAACAATCGAAGGCTTCATGCCGCTTATCGCAAGAGTCCCGACGTCTTCCTTGCTTAATACGATGTCAGGCTGAACATCAAAGGTCTTGACGCGAGAAAATTCATAATAGAGCGCAGCCCTTACGCTCCGTGTTAATGATTTTTCTACTCCTGCGCTTACCGTATATCGCTCAAGTTGGTACCGTGTATCCCTGTCATCAATATCGACCTCCTCTATATCCTCAAAAAGGAAAAAGGCCCTGAAGGGAACTTCAGTCCCCAAAAACCACGGCTCACGGAACTGTACAATATACCTCTCCTCGAGGGTGCTAATTTCTGTTCTTACCGTACCTGTTCTGTTCATTCCCCAGAGATTTCTATAGCCGATCTCAACAGCACCTCGCAGGCGTTCATATTCTGCATAACCGATCCCAAATTCTACATATCCGGCATTTCCTTCCTGCACTTCGACAAGAATATCGCTCTGATTATCTTCTCCCTTAATCGTCCGTATATTTACATCCGTGAACAATCCTAATTTGTAAAGACGCTGTCTTTCAGCCGCAAGCGTCCTGAAACTATAGGGTTGTCCTGCTTCATGCAGAAGCTCCCTCTGAATCACTTCATATCTTGTCTTTCTGTTGCCGGTGATGACTGTTTTGCCGAAAACTTTCTTTTCTCCCTCATGAACAGCAAAAACAAGGTGAGCCGTATGCCCATCTATGGTTCGTTGCACGCTTACGTCCATGTTTGTATATCCTAAGTTCCGGTAGTAATCAATAATTTTGTAGCGCGCATCAAAAATATCAATCTCATTGTAGGGGTCTCCCGCATGTAACCCTAAATGGGTTGAAAGAACAATTTCTGTATCCTCGTCAATCCCCTCTATGTCTATTGTTCCAATCTCTGTTTTTTCTCCTTCTTCAAGCGAAACAACAATATGAACTTTATTGAGCTCTTTATCAATATCCACCTGGAACTCTTTTATGACGACTGAAAGATATCCCAAAGCCCCATAAAATTCTGTTAATGCCTCCTGGTCTCTACTTAACAGGTCCGGGTTATACACTGTCCCTTCTTGCAGTAACAGAACGTTTTTTAATCTTTCGTGAGAAAGCGTTACCCCATCAAATCCAATAGAATGTACTGTTATCCGTTCGCCTTCAAAAATAAAAAACGAAACCGTAATACTACGATCATCCGAGGCGATCACGGGCGCTATCTGAGCGAACGGATACCCTCTTTCATGATATCGAGCAATCATTCTGCTGACTGCTTCATCAACAGTATCATCACTAAATTCTTCAAGTTCAAAAAAAGGAATTTCCTTTAGCAGGTCTTTTGTTGCCACTTTTTCATTGCCTGAAAATATGATGTTCAGAGTCTTCCCCGGATCAACAGTTATGTCTAAAATACCATCTGCATAGGTATGCGGCCCAACTGAAGGATTATAATAACCCTGATCGAGGAGATATGCTTTGATTCTTTCAAAATCCTCCCTGAGCATTTCCTGATCATACACATCTCCGTCTGAAAGCCTCATTTCATTTCCAATCTCAATATCAGAGCCGGAAATCACTATTTTCTTTATAATATGAGGCCTGCCGGTTGTAACCCGCAACAGCAGGTCTACCCGATGGAGTTGATCGGTTTTCTTAATGTCTACTGAAACAGCAATATCAGGATATCCACGGAATATAATTTTGTCTTTTAGATCTTCAACCGCTGAATCAATCAGATCATATCGCATTATCTCTGTTTCCTTTAAGACAAAGAGTGATTTGATCGTCTTGTCAGAAAATTCGCTGGTGCCATCAACCCGTATGTGCTTGATGAAATCCTTTTCAATGACTGTAATGTTCACATCAACAATATCGCCGTCAGAAACCTGAACAGCAATATCGTTAAAATGTCTTTTTAAAAAAGCTCTTTTTATGCCTTCTCTGACCAGTTGCTCATCTACCTCACTCCCTTCCTGGATACCGAACATAGCCAGAAATTCATCACGCTCAAAAGAGTAAAGTCCCCTTATCTCTATGGTTCCTACAACCGCGGCATCGCAGGGAACGCCCATGAACAACACACTCATCAGGAGTACAATGAAGAGAGTCCGCAATCCGATCATTTAAATCCGAACCTCAAACGTATGTCTCCTCCAATACCACCTCTATCATCCCGGACGCCTAATAACGTTATATTCTTGCTCAACAAATATTCAAGTTTTATGATCTGTTCCTCTGCCGAACCCAGAGTTGTGGTATATGTAACAAATACTTTTTCTCCCAGAAGTCTCTTCGCCACCGTAACCCTCGGCTCAATAGAACCTGTTTCTTTCGAAACATAGGGATCGACATGCAGTCTGTCAAGTCCCGTAAGGGTGCTTAACCGCTCTTCCAGTACATCCTGAATTTTACCGGTAACAAATGAAGTCGCTTCACTTGCTCCGATACCTCTTTCGAGTCCTTTCAGTTCCTCTCCGGTCTTTCCCGTAGTAAGAAGAGCGAGTATATCCAGCTCTTTTAGTGGGGGGTCCGATGACAAAGCAAGATCAAATTGATCAGCCTGACCTTCCAGATTCATCCTGATCCTGTAACCGCTTATGATCGTTTCTGAGGCAATATCCATAATCGGATTAATCCGCACAGGATCGGAAAAATCCGCACTTGCACGAAGAATTCTGAAATTGTTGTTTCTGAAATAGACGGTGCCTTCACTCGCCTCAAGCCTCCCGACAAGGACCGGGCGGTACAGTCTTCCTTTCAGCACCAGGTCCGCACTTACTGATGCACGAGCCACATTATTATCAATTAATATACTCTGGTCTGCATGAACCGCCATATTCAGTTCTGCCTTTTCAAAATCTGAAATATCGGTTTTAATCTTATCGGTCTTTTGTGCTTCCAGAAGCCAGCTTTTCCAATCGAGTCTTTCCTTATAAACAATCCGATTTATTGTTATGTCACCTGATACGGTCTGCTCTTCAACAGTTCCTTTATAGAGCATGTCGCCATCAAAATTCACGTTAAACTTATCCGACATCGTCACGGCAATGTTATTCATCTTCGTCTCTAAATAAAACCGCCTCACAGAAAATTCTCTGAGGTAAAGGACTCCCGATATATCAACTGTTCCTCCACCCACTTTTCCGGACAGTTCCTTCAAGACTACCCTGTCTTCATCTACGTACAGAAATCCTTCGAGAGAGCTGATTCTGCGGTAATAGTCTTTCAGCCCGAACGTGCCATTCGATACAGTTAATCCCCCGTTTATGCGGGGTGATGTCCAATCACCGACAATCGAAAAAACATACTCAGCATCTCCCTTTAATGAATCGATCTTCTCCGAGAAGCTTTTAAAAGGCGCGAGTGATGAATTTCCCTCTAAAACAAGATTATAATTTTCTCCAATCAAAAGATCCCCTGAAGCCCTGATAAAGGTATTTCCACTTCGTAAGGCAATAGTTCCCAGATCGAGTTTTCTGTTATTCAGACGAAGCTCTATTGCATCTTCGCTTGAAAAACTGTGACCGTACATGGAAATCACGATGTTCTCGACTAGTGCCTCTCCGGAGATATGATTCCTGTCCCCGCTGAGCTGCATAGCTCCTTTCAGACTCAATATGAAGTCTTCAGGAACTTCCTTCAACAAAGAAGTGAAGAGAAAATCATATCTGCCCGGAAGCATATCTATCTTCGCATTCCACGGCATTGCGTCATCAATTCTGCCAGTGGCATCGAGCTTCAATCGTTCGTCAAACAGTGCTCCTCGTAATGAGAGCAATTTATTCTCAATCCTTACCTGTACATTCCCTTTTCCAACAGGCTTTTCATTGAGCGATCCCCTGATAACCGTAATATCTGCTGATACAGCCGGATTATCAATCGTTCCATGACCCTCGGAATGAAAAGAAAAAAGGATATCACCCTGAATTGTTCTTTCAACAAGGTGACTAAGCATCATCCTCTCCGAATGAGCCCGATATGAAAAGGTACCGCTATCATCAATTGTTGCTGCTCCGGCAAGCATGGACTTACCCCGGGTTATTGATATCGTGTTCATATGTAACGTATCATCAGAATAGCTGAAAACAACAGAGGCAGAATCAACGGGAATAGAATATAGTGATGCTTTCTCAACCGTGGCTTCCCCGCTGATGAGTGGCTTATCAAGAGAACCATACACCTGAAAACCTGAAAAAATCTCTCCGGAACACAAAATTCCCGGATAAAATAAATCAAGGA
>JBFGJU010000017.1:0-16382 GCA_041577035.1 Thermodesulfovibrionales bacterium
TAGATTATTTGGCATTGATGGCATTCAGCAGGTTTTCTGCCCTGACCGGATCTATGTCATATAAACGCTCATACTGTTTAAGGGCGGAATCTTTATCACCGGTAAGCACATAAACATTGCCTAAAGCGGCAAGTGCCCTGGCAAAATAAGGATCTGCAGTAATGGATTCTTTATATGCTTCTATAGCCTTGGCATATTCTCCCAATTCACCATATGTCCAGCCGACGCCATAGTATGCCTCTGCATAATCTGGTTTTACGCTCACGGCCTGCTTGAATGCATCACGTGCCGCCTGATAATCGCCGCTTTTGCTGCTTATAACGCCAATGTTATAAAAGGCATGAGCATTCTCAGGGTTTAAACTGACCGATTTCCTGTAGGACTCAACGGCGTCTTCGTACCTATTTAATTTTTCATAAGTAATACCAAGATTAAAATGAGCATCCGCAAGTTCAGGCATTATTTTAATTGCCATTTCATAGTAAAGAGCCGCCTTCTTGTAGTCGCTGTCACTATAATATTTCCCTCCTCTTTCGAGATACTCAAGGGCCTCTTCTTTTTTAAGAGATGACGTATTTGTCGTAGAACAACCCGAAGGAAGAACTGATCCAAGGACAAAAAATAATAGAGTTGCGAAGTAATATAGAGTAATTTTCTTAATAACCAAAGGGAATGCCTGTTTCAGACAGCTTTTCTGCAATACCGAGTTCATCAGATGTAAGAAGAAAAGGGACAGAAATCCTGTTTGATCTCACAACCGAAACAAATGTATTGTCCGAACCGAGAATCCCGACTTCGACTATTACATCCCTCCCATGCAATGTGACCGTAAAGAATTCACTGCCTATTCTTCTCTGTATCATCATATCAGTATACTGGTGACACGAGGTTCCATCAAAATCTATGTCTGTAACATCATATATCCTCAGCGTTATTCTGCCTGTTTCACCTTCAACCGGGTCTTTTTTTATTTCCCAGGTTACAAATATGGTATGAGGATCTACAGGCATGAGCAGGACTTCATTATCTCCATATTCCTCTGGGAGCGTGAACGTCGGCGTTTCATACGATATTTCTTCCCTTGTTTCTCCCGGGAGGAAAATCTTGAGAGGCCGTTCTTTCCTGATAATCTCTTTTTTGGCGGGAACCTTCCTGGTTATTCCCTTTCCGGCACTCCTTATTGACCGCTTCTCGGTTTTCTTTTCCCTGATTGTTGTTTGAGCCTTTGTCTTCGTGGGGGTCTTTGTTTTAGCACTGGCCGTTGTCCTGGTCTTTGCCTTAGTTGTTGTCTTGGCCTTTTCTGTTGTTTTTGCTTTAACCTTGGTCTTTGCCTTCACTGTTGTCTGAGCCTTAGTTGTTGTCTTAGCCTTGACCTTAGCCTTGGTCTTAATCTTAGCCTTGGTTTTTGTCTTAGCTTTTGTCGGAGTTTTGGCCTTGGCCGTTGTCCTGGTCTTTGCCTTGGTTGTTGTCTTAACCTCAACCTTGGCCTTAACCTTAGCCTTCGTCTTTACCTTAGCCTTGGTTTTTGTCTTAGCTTTTGTCGGAGTCTTGGCCTTTGCTGTTGTTTTTGCTTTAACCTTGGTCTTTGCCTTGGTTGTTGTCTTAACCTTAACCTTGGCCTTAACCTTTGTCTTCGCCTTAACCTTAGCCTTGGTTTTTGTCTTAGCTTTTGTCGGAGTCTTGGTCTTGGCTGTTGTTTTTCCCCGTGATCGTCCGGTTTTCGCCGCTTTTCTTGATACTGATTTATTTGTGCTCATACCTTCCCCCTTGATACACTATTCTATCAAAATTATCGTAAAGTTTATATAGTTATTTTAGTGGGCATCAGCCCAGTTTTTACCGTAACCAATTTCGACTTTCAAGGGGACAGACAATTCCAAAGCCCCTTCCATTTCTTCCCGTACAAGGGTAGTCAGTGCATCCAATTCCGGTTCAGGCAATTCAAACAGTAACTCATCATGAACCTGAAGGATCATTTTGGCAGCCACATTTTCACGTGCCAACCTCTTTCGAATACGTATCATGGCGATCTTTATGATATCTGCTGCAGTTCCCTGTATCGGAGAATTTATCGCGAGTCGTTCGTTCTGCTGTCGAACATTCTTGTTCCGATTCCTGAAATCAGGAAGCGGTCTCCGTCTTCCTGAAAGCGTCGTTACATAACCCTGTTCTTCAGCATCTCTCAGGACATTTTTTATATATTCCTGTACCCCGGGATGCCGTTCAAAATATTCTTTTATATATTTTTCTGCCTCTTTTCTATCGATGTTTAATGTTTCTGAAAGTCCGAAAGGAGAAATGCCGTATATGACGCCAAAATTGACCGTTTTTGCTATTCGCCTCATTTCAGGAGTTACGTCTTCTGTTTTGATGCCGTATAATTCTGAAGCAGTCCTCGTATGAACATCGAGATCTTTGCTAAACGCCGAAATAAGACCTGTATCGCAGCTGAGATGAGCCAGAATTCTCAATTCGATCTGAGAATAGTCTGCTGATAAAAGAATATTTCCTTGTTCTGCAATAAATGATTCCCTGATTCGTTTTCCCCACGCTCCACGTATTGGAATATTCTGAAGGTTTGGTTCGCTGCTGCTTAACCTGCCAGTGGCAGTTACTGTCTGGTTGAAAGATGTATGTATCCTGCCGGTATGACCGTTAACGAGAGCAGGAAATACATCGACATATGTTGTTTTTAGTTTAGAAAGACTGCGGAATGTCAGCACTTCTTTCGGAAGTTCATGTATGGCGGCCAGTTCTTCCAGAACATCCATGTTCGTTGAGTAGCCGGTCTTGGTCTTTTTTAGCGGCTTCATTCCCAGTCTTTGAAACAAAATTGTGCTAAGCTGTTTCGGCGAATTAATGTTGAATTCCTCTCCGGCAAGAAAAAATATCCGTTTCTGTACGCTGTCTATTTCCGTCTCCAGGTCTTTTGAAATACTGTCTAGACGTTCAATATCTATCTTCATTCCGGACTTCTCCATGTCAATAAGCACATCAATAAGTGGCATCTCGATGTCGAAATAGATCTGTTCGAGGTTCTGTTCTTCGATTTTACTAAAGAGGATCTGTTTTAATTCATAACTCAAGGCAGCATCACCGGCTGCATATTCCGTTGCATCTTTTACGGGAACGTCCGCGAACGATCGTCCTTTTTTCAGGACTTCCCGAAATGATTTTTTTCTCTTTGAGAGATATTCAAAGGATACTTCATCAAGTCCATGATTGGGTTTGTTGGGATTGAGGAGGTACGACGCTATCATAGTATCAAAAAACCTGCCTTGTACCGGTATGCCCTTCGGGAACGATTCAGATCGCACCTGATCGAGCATCATCACATCATACTTAAGGTTGTGCCCAATTTTGTCAATAGAAGTATTCTGCATAACGGGATAGAGCAGGCTGAGAACGGTTTCTTTCTTTAGTTGTTCGTCCAAACCTGTATGATGGGGTGTATGTGCGATTGGGATGTAGCAGGCCTGTTCTTTTTTATTGCATAGGGCAATGCCGACAATACTATCAGTTAAGGCATTTTTCCCTGTTGCCTCAATATCAAAAGAAATCTCCTGTTTGATTGATTCAATTACCTGAATCAGTCGGTCTTTGGAATTGACTGTTTCACATTCTCGCACGGTTATTCCCGGTGCCGGTATTATTTTCATGAGGCTGCTGAATTCATATTTTTTGAATAGCGTTAGCAGTTCACGCCAGTCCGGTTCACGCAAACGGAAGACTTCCAGATCCGGGTCTAACGGCACTGATGTATCAATAGTGGCCAGGCTCTTGCTTAAGCGGACAATATCGACATTTTCAGCAATCAATGAACGAAGCCGTGTTTTTTTAATCCGATCAGGATATTTAAGGAGCTCATCAATACTGGTAACGGTTGTAAGCAGTTCTTTGGCTGTTTTTTCACCGACTCCCTTTATGCCAGGTATGTTGTCTGTTGCGTCTCCCGTAAGCGCCATGAACTCGGTTATCCTTTCCGGGACTATGCCAAATTTTTCTTTCACATACGCTGTATCAAGAATTTTATTCTTTATTGGATCGTATATTTTAATGTCTTTATCGACAAGTTGCAGCATATCTTTGTCGGCGGTAACAATGAATACCTTCCCTCCTTTTTTTGCAGTTTTTTTCGCAACGGTTCCGATCAGGTCATCAGCTTCATACCCCGAACGTTCAACTATGCTAATATTGAGAGCCTTGATTATGGTTCGTATGGCGGGAAACTGCTGTGTCAGTTCAGAGGGCGTCTCCGGTCTGTTCGCTTTGTATGCTTCGAACATTCTGTGCCGTTCAGTTGGTTCGGCTGAGTCAAAGAATACTGCGAGCCCATCAGGCTTCTTTTCCCTCACAATCCGCAGCAACATATTGGTAAAACCATAAATCGCATTCGTGGGAAAACCTTTTGAGTTTGTTAATCCTTTAATGGCGAAAAAAGCTCGGTAGACATAAGAGTTCCCATCGATCAGATAGACGTGCATAAGAGAGATTATACTAAAATTGACTAAAGTTACAATATTATTTTACATTAAAGAAAATTGACGGAGGCATCATTGGAAACTACTGTTGAAGATATCAGTACCACTAAAAAACGTCTGAAGATTGAGATACCGTCCGCTGTTATTCGAGAGGAATATAACAGCTCTCTGAATAATGTAAAGATGAAGGCGAAAATACCCGGCTTCAGACCAGGGAAAATTCCGAATAATCTGATTGAAAAGAAGTTTGGCGACGATATCAGGGCTGATATTATTGACAGGCTTGTTCCTCAATACTACTCAAAAGCATTGAAAGATGCCGACTTAGTTCCGGTGACAATGCCCACCCTTGAAGATACTTTAGAGATCAAAAAGGATCAGCCCCTGGCATTTTCTTTAACGGTTGAAGTCAGACCAAAAATTAGCGACCTTACCTATACGGAGTTAAAAGTGGAGGAGATTCCTGTTCAGGTTGATGATCATGAGGTTGATGAAACGCTGAAAAGGCTGAGGGAAGAGAGGGCTGTTGTTAGTGTTGTTGATCGGCCGGTTCAAAAAGACGACCTGATTATCATTGATTACACAAAACTGGATCCGGCCGACAACAAGGAACTTTCGTCTGGAACTGATCAGCTCATGAACCTTGGGAATAATCTGGTACCGAAGGGAATACTTGATGAACTTGTCGGAAAACATAAAGGTGATATTATAGAAATAGATATCCCGTCATTTGACTCTGCGGGGAAAACGGGCGAGCTTATTCAGGAAGGGGATAAGGGGAACCGCATCAGAATTACGATCAAAGAGATTAAGGAAAAAATTCTTCCTGAAATTGACGATGATTTTGCGAAGGAATTAGGTCAGGATACCCTGATTTCGCTAAAAGAAAAAATCAGGGAAGGAATTCTTAATGCAAAAAATGCAAATGCTGCAAAACAGCAGAAATCTAAACTGCTTGCCATGCTTGTTGATTCTCACGACTTTGATATTCCCGAATCACTCCTTGAAAAAGAGCTGCAAACGCTGATGCTTAATGAGAAGGCATCCATTGAGCAGGCGAAAGGGGCATTACAGAATAAGGACGAAGATATTTCATCGAAAGAAGACCCGGACACAGAATTCATGGAAAAACTGAAACCAAAAGCAGTCGAGAATGTAAAAAGCATGATTCTTTTGGATATGATTGCCGAAAAAGAGAATATTTCTGTTTCCGAAGAAGAATTGAAATCGAGAATAGTACTGCTCGCTCAGCAATTTCAGACGACGCCTGAAACGATTATAAACCTTTTCGTTACAAAGGATGGTTCTCTCGATAATCTAAAAAATAATATTAAAGATGAAAAAGTTCTCGACCTGTTATTGTCAAAGGCCGAGACTATAAAAGGAGAATAGCATGAGTGTTATACCTATAGTTATAGAACAAACCGGCAGATCAGAACGGGCTTATGATATATATTCAAGACTGTTGAAGGATAGAATAATTTTTCTGGGAAATCCCATTGACGACATTGTTGCCAATACGGTGATAGCGCAGATTCTGTTTCTCCAGACCGAAGATCCGGATAAGGATATGCATCTCTATATTAATTCTCCTGGGGGGCTGGTATCAGCGGGTCTCGCGATCTATGATACCATGCAGTATGTAAAACCGGATATCTGCACATACTGCATCGGACAGGCAGCAAGTATGGGCGCACTGCTCTTGACGGCCGGAACGCGCGGTAAGCGCTTTGCGCTTCCCCATGCCCGGATAATGTTACATCAGCCTATGGGAGGGTTTCAAGGGCAGGCAACGGATATTGAAATTCACGCAAAAGAAATTTTGAGGATGAAAGATACCCTAAACAGGATATTTGCATCGCATACCGGACAGTCGCTCGAGAAGATTCAGACTGATACTGACAGAGATTTCTTTATGTCAGGAGGCGAGGCTAAGGAATATGGTATCGTGGATAATGTTATAGATACCACAAAGAAAAATGAGAATCTAAAAAGTAATGCACAATCATCGTCTGCTCAGCTTTGATGGCACCTCATTCTATGAGGAATACATTGCGTTGTTACGTTTGGAGGCAGTAAATGGCACGAAAAGATGAAGAAGTTCTGAAGTGTTCATTCTGCGGTAAAGGGCAGGAGGAGGTTAAAAAACTTATTGCCGGTCCAACAGTTTATATATGTAATGAATGTATTGAGTTATGCAATGAAATAATAGCTGACGAACTTTATGTCGATACCGCGGGAGAAGCATACCCGAAACTCCCTACACCAAAAGAGATACACAACATTCTCAATGATTATGTGATTGGTCAGGAGAAGGCCAAGATGATTCTTGCAGTTGCTGTACATAATCATTATAAGAGGATTTACCATCCGTCTGAAGCCGATGTAGAACTCCAGAAGAGCAATATACTGCTGATCGGGCCGACTGGTACAGGAAAGACACTACTTGCTCAGACACTTGCACGGATACTGGACGTTCCATTTACTATTGCAGATGCAACGACTCTTACAGAAGCCGGATATGTTGGTGAGGATGTGGAGAATATTATATTGAAACTCCTTCAGGCTGCGGATTATGACGTTGAAAGAGCACAAAGAGGTATTATTTACATAGACGAGATTGATAAGATAAGCAGAAAATCTGAGAATCCATCGATAACTCGTGATGTATCTGGAGAAGGCGTTCAGCAGGCTTTATTAAAAATTGTTGAAGGTGCTGTAGCGAACATTCCTCCCCAGGGCGGTCGTAAACATCCGCAGCAGGATTTCATACAGATTGATACAACTGACATACTCTTTATTTGCGGAGGGGCTTTTGTGGGGCTTGAGGATATCCTGGAGCAAAGAACCGGCAAGAAAACCGTTGGCTTTGGTTCTGATGTCGTGAGTAAAAGCGATAAAAAAATTGGTGAGATACTCGGTCTTGCCGAGCCTCAAGACCTCATAAAGTATGGTCTGATTCCTGAGTTTGTTGGGAGACTGCCGGTAGTTGCTACGCTCGACGAGCTTGACGAGACTTCTCTTGTTTCTATACTGGTAAAACCCAAGAATGCATTGACGAAGCAGTTTCAGAAACTCCTTTCATTTGATAATGTGCGACTGAAATTTACTGATAGTGCATTGTCAGCTATTGCCAAAAAAGCAATTCAACGCAAGTCTGGTGCCAGAGGTCTTCGTGCTATACTCGAAGAAATTATGCTTGACGTGATGTACGAAATACCATCACTGAAAGGTGTTCAGGAGTGCCTGATAACTGAGGATACGATTCTAAAGAAGGAAAAACCCATCTTACTGTACGAACAAAAGGCGGAATCTGCTTAGCCGGCATGGTATTACGGCGTGTGCGTGAGGCAGAAAATGCTCTTTAATTGAGTAACAACGCATTCTTGCTGCTCTTTACTTTTCATCCCATGTTTATCTAGCCGGGTTCCTGGTTCTGAGAGACTTCTCTAATGCCCTTTGAATGGTATCCTTCAGAGTAACATCCTCGATGTGGCCGGTTAATTCGGCAACAAACAATGTATCGTCAGATGACAGCTCTTTTGCATCCCTTCTTTGTATTACCGTCTTCTTTGAACGGTGTATTCTGCCAATTCTGAAATATATGTCTTTGATTCCGTACGCTTTCAGCTTTTCGAGAATATCTTTTTTATAATAACTTAACTGCTGAAGCCATAACGGTGAATCTACATTAACAATCAGTTTGCCCTGAGAAATCTTCGAAGGAAATATATGCAGTGAAATAGGCTTATCAAAAATGCAGTGCCAATTCCTTTTTAACCGAGATAGTCTGACACCCTCCTCTATTCCAAGATTTCGAATAATGGGCTTCAGAATTGATTCGGTTTTTAACATTAAACCACTTTTTTTATGGTTCCGGAACGCAGGCATCTGGTGCAGACGTAGGCCCGTCTGACCCCTTTTTTTGTAAGGATCCTGGTTTTCTGCACGTTTGGCATCAGTCGTCTTTTGGATTTGTTATTGGCGTGACTGACATGATTACCAACAATTTTTTTCTTTCCACATGCAACACAGCTTGCCAACTTGTTAACCTCCTGACGGAAATTGCATTAAGAACGTTTTTTATGATAACATTTTAAAAATATAGTTACAAGATTTATAAGCGGAAATAGCTGAATTACGTATTACAGAGATCTGTATAGCAAAATAAGAAAATGGAAAAAATGAGAGTATTCGAACTCGCAAAGAAATTAGATAAACAAAGCAAAGAAATACTATCCGAGCTTGCCCGAATCGGTATAAAGGGAAAAACACATGCTTCCAGTATAGATGAGGACACTGCTGCCAAGCTCTTGAAGTCCTTCAAAACACCAGCCGGGAAAGAGAAGGCAAAAAAGCCGGCAAAGAAGAAGACGACAAAACCCGAGAAGGAAAAAACTTCAAAAACGCTCAAAAAGAAAACTACGGCCAAAACCGCGAAAAAGGCAAAACCGGCTGATAAGAAAGAGAGAATCAAAACAAGAAAGACTGCTCCGACAGTACGAGCTCCTGAAAAAGCGAAAGAGGCAGTTGTCCCAGATGTCCGGGAAGCTGAAAGAATAGCGTTTGAGAAGAAGGCAAGGAAAAGGTATGCTGAAGCGGTGACAGAGCCGGTTCGGCATGAAGAGCTCGAATTGGATAAAGAAGGCAGAGATGATGAAATCCTGGACAGCTCTGCTCTTGAACAGGAAGAAGAGATTAAGCTTCCTGACAGATTCAAGAAAGAAATAGAAGCTGAGAAGATTGAAAAGTTCAAATCAAAACCAAGTCTGCAGAGGGCTTTTCAGTCTATTAGAAAAATTGAGTCAAAGAGATGGCACGACACAAGGTCATTCAGAAAAGGGGATAAATCCCGGCCTGCTCACAAACAGGAACAGAAGCAGGTTATAACATCCACTGCACCCCGAAAAAAGACCCTTAAACTCCGTGAAGGAACAACGGTAAAGGAATTTTCTGAACTCATAGGACTTAAATTTTCTGAAGTCATAAAGAAATTTATGGAGCTTGGCTATATGCCTACGATAAACCAGCCTGTCGATGCAGATGCTGCTCTTCTCGTTGCGGATAGCTTTGGGGTCAAGCTTGAGCTTGCATCGGTTGAAGAAGATACATTCGCAGAAGATGTTAAGGAAGATGCAGCTGACCTTCTGCCACGCGCCCCCGTTGTTACCATTATGGGTCATGTTGACCACGGCAAAACGTCTTTACTTGATGCTATACGGGAGACAAAGGTTACGGAGACAGAGGCCGGAGGTATAACCCAGCATATAGGTGCATATAAGGTGAATCTCAAGGGAAAGGATATTACATTTCTTGATACCCCTGGTCATGAGGCATTTACTTTGATGAGGGCACGAGGAGCAAAAGTAACTGATATTGTGGTGCTGGTTATTGCTGCTGATGATGGTGTAATGCCTCAGACTGTGGAAGCGATTAATCACGCCAGGGCTGCGAATGTTCCGATTGTGGTTGCAGTAAATAAAATCGATAAACCCGATGCAAATGTTGCAAAGGTAAAAGGAGAACTTTCTGAGTATGGCATTGTGCCGGAAGAATGGGGCGGACAGAATATATTTGTTGAAGTGTCTGCAAAACAGCGGACCGGAATTGAGAATGTGCTCGAAATGATTCTTCTTCAGGCTGAAGTCATGGAGCTGAAGGCAAATCCTCACCGGGAGGCGCGTGGTACTGTAATCGAGGCGAAGCTTGATAAGGGGAGAGGGCCGGTTGCAACCCTGCTTGTTCAGACTGGAGCTCTCAACACAGGTGATGCTTTGCTGTCAGACATGCATGTTGGTAAAGTGAGGGCATTGATTGATGAATCTGGAACACGAATAGAACATGCCGGGCCCTCGACGCCGGTTGAGGTGTTGGGATTTTCAGAGGTGCCTACTGCGGGCGAGAAATTCGCTGTTGTAGAAGATGAAAAGAGAGCACGACAGATAGCATTATTGAGACAACAGAAACACAGGTCTCTTGAGGTGGAACGGGCGCGAAAAATGACGCTTGATGATCTGTACTCAAAAATTAAAGAAGGACAGATCAGAGAACTCGATATCATTATTAAAGGTGATGTTCAGGGGTCTGTTGAAGCCCTAAAAGATGCTCTGGAAAATATTACCCACCCTGATGTAAAAGTGAAGGTGATACATTATTCTGTTGGCGGCATTAATGAATCCGATGTTATGCTTGCAACGGCTTCGAACGCGATTATTATAGGATTTAACGTTCGTCCTGAGGCAAAGGCGGCAAATACAGCAGAAAAAGAAGGGGTTGATATTAGGCTCTACAACGTGATTTATGAAGCTATTGAGGATGTCAAGAAAGCCCTGGAAGGATTGCTGGAGCCTACACTTAATGAGAAAGTACTCGGACGTGCAGAGGTAAGACAGCTTTTCTCGGTATCAAAAATAGGAACGATTGCGGGTTCCTATGTGCTTGACGGTATCATATCCCGGGCAAGCGATGGCATACGTGTGCTGAGAGATAACATCGTAATTTATGAAGGGAAAATCAGTTCTCTAAAACGTTTTAAAGACGATATTAAGGAAGCTCAGACTGGTTATGAATGTGGAATAATGATCGAGAATTTTAACGACATTAAAGTCGGTGATATTTTGGAAAATTACGTAATTGAAAAAATAGCCGCTACGCTGTAGGTATCAGATACGTTTGATTTGCTGTATTCTCAGTGCGCAATGACTACGCAATCCTATCCGAAGCATTCTGATTATCAAAAAAATTCTTCGTCTGTATTTTTTTGGCTTTTCTTTCTGTTATGATTGTTTCTATGCTTGGTATATGGCAGGTACACGATGCTTCCTTATAAGCGCTCTCAACGCGTGAGTGATCTCATGAGAGAAGAAGTCGCTGAAATAATAATGTATAAATTAAAAGATCCCAGAATTGGTTTTATTACGGTTACCGGCGTTGACATGACACCTGACCTGAAAATTGCGCGGGTTTTTGTGAGTATTCTGGAAGAAGAAGAGAGAGAGAATACGATTGAGATTCTCAATGCTGCAAAGACATTCATCCGGTCTTTGTTAAAAAAAAGACTCAGGATGAAATGTGTGCCGACGATTGAATTTCGTCTGGATGCATCGCTTGACTACGGCATCAAAATGGATACTCTTCTGAAAAAAATCAAGGATGACCATGAAGGTTCCTAAAGCTATTACCCAGGCCGTCAAGAAGGAAAAGTCCTTTGTAATTGCGGTACATGTAGGCCCGGATGGTGACGCTCTCGGTTCTGCTCTCGCACTGTCGATGGCACTTGAATCGATCGGCAAGAATACGATTATTTATTCCCGGGATATCATTCCCCTCTTTTATCGCTTTTTGCCTGGGCATGAAAGAATTACATCGAGGCTTGGGACAATGACCGGAAATGCCCCACTACTGCTGCTTCTTGACTGTAATGATCCTGCGCGAGCCGCACTCGACAAGAATGTTTTTGGAAAATCTATTGTTATTGACCATCATCATACAGAGTCTCATTTTGGTGATATGAAATGGATTAATCCGAAAGCAGCTGCAACCGGTCTGATGATCTATTATCTTATACGGTCTTTAGGCATTGCGTTCAATAAAGATATGGCGACCAATCTGTACGCAGCCATATCGGTTGATACCGGGACATTTCGGTACAGTAATACCTCTTCGGAACTCTTATTGGCAAGTGCTGAATTGATTCAGGCTGGTGCCAATCCCGGACAGATTGCCAAAGACCTCTATGAAACATGGGCAAAAAACAGATTTGCCTTACTTGTTATGTCCTTGAATACTCTCGAAATCAAGAATAATATCGCGATTACCTATGTGACGAGAAATATGCTTAATAAGACACAGACAAAACTTGAAGATACAGAACATTTCTCTAATTTTCCAAGAATGATCGCTGAAGTCAAAATATCACTTTTTTTAAAGGAAAAAAGTCGTGGACTATGGAAGGTGAGTCTGCGCTCAAAAGGTGATGTTGATGTTTCACGTATCGCGGAACGATTTGGTGGCGGTGGGCATAAAAATGCTGCGGGATGCTGGATCAAGGGAACACTTTCATCTGTCAAGAAAGAGGCGATTAACGTTGCATCAATGATTATATAGCCTTCGGAGACCTCAAATCACCTAACAAATACCTGCAGGACATCTCAGAGTCTTTTTCTCAACTGTTGGATCCAGAGCCTATCATTTTTCAAATCGCAAACAATAACCTCATGAACATTGATCAAAATGACCAGAATCGGCCAGCAGATGTGCTATGTGAATTCGATCAAGAACATAAACGGGTTCTTAATGATTTTTTGTTCTGTTAATATAATGGAGCATGAATGGCGTGATAAACCTGAACAAACCATCTGGTATAACGTCTCGTCAGGCAGTTACCAGGGTACAACAAATGCTTTCAGCAAGAAAAGCCGGCCATGCTGGAACGCTTGACCCTATGGCAACCGGTGTGCTTCTGATATGTCTGAATGAAGCAACAAAGATAACACGATTTTTCACCGATATGGATAAACAATACCATGCAAGAATAAAATTAGGCGAAAGGACCGATACGTATGATACAGAAGGGATTGTGATTCAAAGAAACGATGTATCGTCTGTCACAAAGGAAGAAATAATTGAAACAATCAGAATGTTCCAGGGACGAATGAAACAGAAGCCACCTATGCATTCTGCCGTGAAGATCAAAGGCAAGACATTGTATACCCTGGCCCGCAAGGGGATCGAAATTGAACGGCCTGACCGGATTATTAAAATTTATAGCATTGATGTAACAGATATATCCCTTCCCTTTGTAGATATACTGGTTTTATGCTCAAAAGGGACATATGTCAGAACACTCTGCGATGACATTGGATTGAGGCTTGGTATAGGGGCTCATCTTGTTCATCTCGAACGCATAAGAATAGGACACTTTGACGTAAAAGATGCGACATCTTTTGATAATCTCCTGTCAGGTACATATAAATGGTTTTCAATAGATGCAGCCTTACCATTTTTGAAAGAAGTCCGGCTGGACAGGAAAGATTGTAAGAGAGTAAAAAACGGAATGCAGATACCATTCGATCAGAATAGTGAACTGGGCACGAATAAACTCGTGAAAATGAAAGGGCCTGAGGGAGATGTGTTTGGAATAGGTTGTGTTCGTTCAGGTTGTTTGAAAGCAGAACGAATTTTTAATCTCTAGTATGATGACCCATTTTTTTATATCACCGGAGTATTTGTTAAACTAAATTCTCAATTTTTTTAGAAAACTATCTGATATAACAGAAATATTCATTAGAAAAAGCTTGACATTATCAGTTTTTTCTGGTATTCATATGCTAATGTTTTTAGGTACAAAAAGCGCATTAGGTGTCGACATCGGCTCAAGCTACATAAAAAGCGTTTTGCTGAAGGAAGCAAAAGGTAGTTATGAGCTCGAACAGTTTGATCTTCACTCACTTCCGCCGGAGCTGATTGTCGATGGATCAATAATCGACTCATTGCGTCTCATAGATTCCTTGAAAGAGATGATCAAAAAGAGCAGAACCAGCACAAAGAACGCTGTCATATCAATTTCAGGTCATTCGTCTGTAATAATCAAAAAGATAACGCTTCCCGAAATGTCAGAGGAAGAACTTTCAGAATCTATAAAATTCGAAGCAGAACAGTATGTTCCGTTTGATATCGATGATGTAAGCCTGGATTTCCAGATATTAGGGCCGAAAGAGGAGCCCGGTCAGATGGACGTCATTCTCGTCGCGGTTAAGAAAGATGTCATAAACGAATATCTTACTGTTGTTAAAGAGGCGGGCCTGAATCCAATAATCGTGGATATAGATTCCTTTGCCCTTGAGAATATGTATGGCATTAATTATGAAATTGAACCAGATAAAAATGTTGTACTCCTTAATATAGGCGCCAGTGCCATTAATATGAGCATTCTGAAGAATGGCGTTTCGGTGTTCACCAGAGACAGTTCACTGGGCAGTAATATTCATACTGAGTCCCTCCAGAGGGAATTTAATCTGTCGTATGAAAATGCTGAACGGCTGAAAAGAGGAGAACCTGTTGAAAATGTGACTCAGGAAAATGCGCAGTCTGTTATCGAGGCTGCTTCGGAGGAAATTCTCACTGAAATTGTCCGTTCGCTGGATTATTATAGAAGCACAACGCTACAGGAAGAGATTTCGGAAATTATATTGAGCGGAGGTTGTGCCTTGCTGCCGAATTTTGTATCTCTGGTAGCCGAGAGAGCCGGTATTGAAACGAGAATAGCCGAGCCGTTCAAGAATATCAAGAAATCAAAACAGATTGATAATGTATATCTGGAAGAAATTGCGCCAATGATGGCCGTTGCCGTAGGACTTGCTATGAGAAAACAGGGTGACAGATGATTAAGGTTAATCTTCTTCCGGAAAAAAAGAAGAGAAAAAAAGCAAAACAGATTCCCGCATTTCTTCTGGCCACGATAGGGTTGACTGTACTGGCTGCAGTTGTTCTTGCACTGCTGTATTCTCATTTTAATTCAGAAGTTGAAGCGAGAGAGAATCAGGTTCGTGAAAATGAAATAAGACTGAAAAAACTGGAAGATAAGATAAGAGAAGTGGAAGCATTTGAAAGACGAAATGCCCTTTTTAAAAACAGAAAAGAAATAATTGAACAACTGGGTAAGAATAAGACGATACCGGTTAAAGTGCTTGATGAGATCAGCTCATCGCTTCCTGTTGGCGTCTGGATCAATACTCTTCAGCTATCTGGTTCGAGTCTTGATCTTAAATGTACGGCTTTTACTAATACAGATGTTGTCGAGCATGTGAACAAGCTGAAGCAGTCAAAGATGTTTTCAGATGTGTATCTTCGTGAATCCATACAGCAAAAGCAGACAAGTTTTTCTTTATATAACTATAGTATCTCGATGAAGGTGAGTATATAAGTATGGCAGCTAAATTGACATTAAAAAATCTTCCCGTTTGGGCCAAGGGGATTATAGCTGTTCTCCCAGGCCTCATTATCGCGCTCCTCGTTGTTTTTCTGTTAATAATGCCGAAACAGGAAGAAATTAAGGCACTTGATAAGAAAATAGATACCCAGATAAACAAGATTGCTGAAGCAGAAACAAAAGCTGCAAGGCTTGAAGTGCTCAAGCAGGAAAATCAGATATTGAAAGCTCGACTGGAAGAATTAAAACAGCAACTACCGGAAGAAAAAGAGATATCCGACCTTCTAAAACAGGTATCTGATAATGGGATTGCCTCAGGTCTGGAAATCCAGTCCTGGAAACCGGGGCAGCGGATTGCTCATGCGAGCGGCATTGTGTATGAAATTCCTGTGTCTGTCAATGTATCGGGCACCTATCATAACTTCGGCTATTTTTTGGGAAGTCTCACGAGATTAGATAGGATCGTTAACATTAAGAACATGTCTCTTGGAACTCCAACGAAAGAGAAGGGATCGCTCATATTAAAGGTGCAATTCACAGCTGCGACATTTACGGCCATTCCTGAAGAAGAACTTCCCCAAACGGGAGCCCAATAAGTGAAAATGATGAGAAATTGTGCATTGATAATAGTCATCCTGTTCCTGGCAGGATTTACGTCATGTAAAAAGCAGGAAACTCCTTCACCCAAGATTGCTTCGAAACCAAAACCGGTTGCTTCGGTGACGCTCCCGAGCATATCGAGTAAGGAACTCAAAGTAGAGCGGGAAATATTTGATTATAATCCGAGAGGGAGAAGAGATCCTTTTTTATCATTAATCGTGGAAGCAAAAGAAAGACCCAGGATAAAGATTGGTGCCCCTCCGATAGAGAGCTTTGATGTTGACGAGATCAGATTGGTTGCAGTCGCATGGGAACAAAGCCGTTTCTATGCGCTTATTACATTGCCTGATAATAAATCTTTCACGGTTACA
>JBFGJU010000018.1:0-16339 GCA_041577035.1 Thermodesulfovibrionales bacterium
TACAGCAGAAATGCGGATGCAAACGCCCCGAGGAGAAAATACTTCATGGCAGCTTCGTTTGACTTCATATCAAAGGTGATAAATCCAGCCAGGATATACGTACTCAATGCCATGAGTTCAAGACCAAGGTACAGTACAATGAGGTCGCCTGCTGACGCCATGAGCATCATCCCGAGTGTCGCAAACAGTATCAGACTGTAATACTCTCCAAAATTTACCCGCTCGATAACAAGATATCTCATCGAAATTAATACCGTAAGAAATACATTAAGCAGAAAAATCAGTTTAAAAAATAAACTGTATCCGTCTGCTATGAACATACCATTGAACGTAGTTTTGAAAGGCGTACCGAACAGGACAAAGAGCACAAGTGCAACGCTCGCGATACTCAAGATCGCCAGTATTTCTTTTCTTTTAAAAATGATATCCGCTATCAGTATGACAAGGGCAAGAATCGTCATCACGATTTCAGGCATAACCGGAGCAAGATCAGGCATTACAAACTCAGGCATTCCAGACCTCTTTCTGCAGACAGTTCGCGGAAGACAGAAAAGGACGAAGGATTCCTTCTGCATTTATGCACTACATTTCTTTCTCTCATGCGCATTGTATATGATCTCATTTTATCGACTCTATGATCTGTTCGGCGACTTTTATTTCCATGCCACTCCCGGTATTGACGCGCTCAAGCAAATGGCTGACCGTCTCATGCATGAATCCCAGAAACGGCGTCGGGTACACACCGATCCAGAAAATCAGAATGATCATCGGAATAAGCGCCAGGAATTCCCTCCCATTCATATCGGACAGTTCGGCCACCTTGGGATTAACCTCCATAAAGAATACTCGCTGGTACAGCCAGAGCATATAACCGGCGCCGATTATGATTCCTGTTGCAGCGAGCACGCCGGCCCATTGACGGGCGGCAAAACCGCCCAGTATTATCAGAAACTCCCCGATAAAACCGTTCGTAGCCGGAAGGCCAATGGACGCAAGCGTAAAAACCATAAATGCCGCCGCATATACTGGCATCACGGTCGCCACCCCGCCATAATCCGCTATCTTCCGTGTATGTGTTCTTTCGTAAATAATGCCGATGCTCAAAAAAAGCGCGCCGGTTATAATGCCGTGGTTTATCATCTGCAGGATACCGCCCTCAACTCCCTGGGTATTCAGAGCAAATATTCCGAGCGTAACAAAGCCCATGTGACTGACCGAACTGTAGGCTATCAAACGTTTCAGATCCGTCTGCATAAGACAGATAACCGCACCGTATACAATTGCTATGACTGACAGAACAAGCATCGCAGGTGTCATAGCCTTCGATGCTTCAGGAAAAAGAGGCAGTGAGAACCTGAGAAATCCGTATGCCCCCATCTTAATGAGAACCGCGGCTAGTATGACACTCCCGGCAGTCGGCGCCTCTGTATGGGCGTCGGGAAGCCAGGTATGCATAGGGAACATAGGCACTTTTACAGCAAACGCAGCGAAAAATGCCCAGAACAGCCAGACCTGCATTGTGTAGGGATATGTCATTGACATGAGTTCAAGTATATTGAATGTCTTCCCTGCGTAGAAATACAGCACGATAATACCGACGAGCATAAGAACGCTGCCAACCAGTGTGAACAGGAAAAACTTAACTGCCGCATAAATTCTGTTCGGACCGCCCCAGACGCCAATCAGGAGATACATCGGTATGAGCATTGCCTCCCAGAACAGATAGAAGAGCATAAAATCAAGAGCGCAGAAGACGCCGATCATTGCACCTTCCATTATGAGAATCGCGATATAAAATTCCTTTATCTTTTCCCGTATCGCGTCCCAGGATATCAAAACACACAGAATGGTGACGAGCGTCGAAAGAAGCACAAAGAGTACACTGATGCCATCGAGACCCACATAATACATGACGTCCCATGAAGGAATCCATGCATGTTTTTCAACGAACTGCATCGTATAGGTCGATTTATCGAAATGCGTAAATAACGGTATCGAAAGAATGAACGTAATAACGCTCACAATAAGACTGGTCCATTTTATCAGGGTTGCGTTTGACCGTCTTATGAATAACAAGAGGACCGCACCTGCAATCGGCAGGAATATAAGCGTGCTCAGTATCGGATATCCCAGATTAGTCGTTATATGTTCCATGTTTTTTCACCGCAGGAGAATCCATGCACCGATAATCAGGGCACCGGTAGCCATAATTGCAGCATAATGCTGTAACAGCCCGGTCTGCACCTTTCTCAGATGCTGGCTGACGCCTCCTATTGCCCGGGGCACCCCATTGACAATCAATTCTATAATCCGTGCGTCTGTAATTCCCATGAGTATATTTTTGGAAATCCAAAGCGTCGGCCGCACAATGGTATAGCTATACAGCTCATCAACATAGTATTTGTTCCAAAGGACCTTGTAGATCATACTGAATTTTTGGGCAAGTGTAACAGGAATATCTTTCTTGACAAGATACAATACGGCTGCAAACCCGATCCCTGTCAGTCCGGCCAGGACCGAAATCCCCATGAGCATCCACTCTTCCGCATGAGTGCCGTGAGCCTCAGGGTGGCCCAACACCGGGTTCATAAAACCGGAAAACCAGTTCGAATGTTCTATGCCAATCACCTCTCCCAGCAGGTTTGGTATGCCAACCCACCCGGACGCAACAGCACCGACCGTAAGGAGCATAAGAGGAATTGTCATTGATTTCGGTGATTCGTGCAGGTGATGCTCCTGTTCATGGGTTCCGCGGAATTCGCCGTGAAACGTCAGGAATATCAACCTGAATGAATAGAACGCTGTAAGAAATGCAACGATAGTCCCGATTGCCCACACAAATTTTCCCACAGGACTTGGCCCTGCGTAGGCAAGCCAGAGTATCTCATCCTTGCTGAAGAATCCCGCCAGCCCCGGGACCCCTGATATACTGAGAGAAGCAATGAACATGGTCGCATAGGTAACCGGCATATATTTCTTCAGCCCGCCCATCTTCTGGAGATCCAGCTCTCCTGCCATAGCGTGCATAACGCTTCCGGCGCAGAGGAAGAGAAGCGCCTTGAAGAAAGCGTGCGTGTAAAGATGAAAGATGCCGGCAGTGTATGCGCCAACCCCGCAGGCAAGGAACATATAACCGAGCTGGCTCAATGTCGAATAGGCAATAATTCTTTTTATGTCGTTCTGAACAAGCGCGATTGTTGCCGCAAAAATTGAGGTTATCGCGCCGATAAGGGCAGCAACCACCATAGCCGGTTCAGAAAGTGAGAAGATGGGACTGCACCGGGCCAGGAGAAACACGCCCGCGGTAACCATTGTTGCCGCATGGATGAGCGCGCTGACCGGGGTCGGACCCTCCATGGCGTCCGGAAGCCAGACGTGAAGCGGCATTTGAGCTGATTTTCCGATAGCACCGCAGAGAAGGAGTAGTGCAATCAAGGTTGCGAGGTTGACCTCATAACCCAGAAATGATATCGTCTGCGCCGCAACTCCGCCAATCTGCGTAAAAACCGGTTCGTAATATATGGTTCCGAACGTAAGGAAAATGACAATAATACCAAGGCCAAAACCGAAGTCCCCAAACCTGTTGACTATAAAGGCCTTTTTGCCGGCATCAGAAGCTGATTTCTTGTTAAAGTAATATCCGATGAGGAAATAAGAACAGAGTCCAACACCCTCCCAGCCAAAATAGAGCTGCAGAAAATTATTCGCCATCACCAGCATCAGCATGCAGAACGTAAAGAGACTCAAATATGCAAAGAACCGGTAATATCCCTTGTCGCCGTGCATATACCCCACAGAATAGATATGAATAAGCGTACTGCAGGTTGTCACAACGATGAGCATGACGGTTGTCAGCTGGTCTATAAGAAAGCCGATCGAAACCTCAAACGAACCTGAAAGAACCCACGTATAGAGGTTCTCATTTACCGTTTTCCCCTTCAGGACTTCCAGAAGCGTGGCAACCGCCACAACCCACGAACCCGCAACAGCCAGGATCGATACCCAGTGGGCACGCTCCTGTAGGTATTTCTTACCGAACAAAATATTAATAAGAAACGCGGTAAGTGGTAAAAAAGGTATCAGGAGATAATAGTTCATATCTCACTCCATATGGATGTAACTGTTATTTCTGTTCCATTTTTCATTCTGAAAATAAATATCATCCTTTCATTTCTGTCATTTCATCTACATGAGCTGTGGATTTATTCCTGAAGAGCGCTATGATAAGCGCAAGACCTATGGCAGCCTCTGCAGCCGCAACCGTTATGATGAAGAATACGAGTATATGCCCTCTGAGGTCCTGCAGAAAATGACTAAAGGAAACGAGACTTATATTAACGGCATTGAGCATAAGTTCAACGGATATGAACATGATAATGATATTCTTTCTCGTGAGAAACCCGAATACCCCAATCATAAATACAGCAGTGCTGAGCATCAAATACCAGTTTAACGGGACCATTTCATCTCCCTGTTCATTACTGTTTCATTCTTCATTCCGCGTACCGGATTCATTGCGGGCTCCTCATCTTTCTTTTAGCAAGCACAATTGCTCCGATAATCGCAATGAGCAGCACGACCGATGCTATTTCAAAGGGGAACAGATAGTCAGTGTACAGTATCTTCCCCAAAGCCACGGTATGTGTTTCCTTCTGTATTGCCTCGACAGAATGACTGCCGGGAGGTGCCAGTACCATATATTGAATGGCACGAATCATGAGAATGAGAAGTGAAACAGAAATAACAAGGGCAGTCGGCCATGTGCCGATAAATCTTTCAATAAAAAGTTCCTCCCTCAAGTTCAGAAGGAGAACAACAAAGAGGAACAGCACGAGGATGGCTCCGGCGTAGACAATGACCTGTATGGCAGCGATGAACTCCGCATTCAGAAAAAGATAAAGACCCGCAATATGAAAGAACAGGAGCAGCATCCACATGACACTGTGCACTGGATTCTTTCTCGTCACAACGAGGAGAGAAAGCACGATTATCACAACTGCATAGTAGCCAAAAAACAGCTTAGGTAGCATCCCGCCTCCCAATTGAAGCTTGTTCCTCAGACCCTCTGAAGTCCTCCAGCTTCGGCCTCCAGAAATCATGGTAATATCGTATGCCTTTTTGACCGGCAAAATAGTTATCCCAGTTCTCAAGGAGCTTCTCTTTGGTCATGTACAGATCATCCTTCGAATAACTGGAGTACTCATAATGTTCACTCAGGGATATTGCCCCGAAAGGACACGCCTCAACGCAGAAACCGCAATAGATGCACCGCAGAACTTCTATCTCGTATCGATCCACTTCCTTCGTGTGATCATCTCCCTCTGTCGTGTATATATAGATACACTGTGAGGGACAATAGGCACCGCAGAGCCCGCATCCAACGCACTTCATCCTGCCGGTTTCATCTTTCGCAAGGGCATGCAGGCCTCTGAATCCAGGTTGTGATGGCCTTTCCACTTTGGGGTACCGTCTTGTGACCGGCCGCGTGAATAATGTTCGCAACGTCAGTGACAAACCCTTCAGTATCTCTATGAAAAATACCGATCTTATGAGCTTTCCAACTGTCATAGCAGTCCCTTCATCCATGCCTTTACGAGGCCGGTAATCAGGATATTGACCAAGGCTAACGGTATCAACAGTTTCCATCCAATTGCCATTAACTGGTCATAGCGGTATCGGGGAAGTGTGGCCCTGACCCAGTAGTAGAAGAACATAAAGGCATACACCTTCATAAGAAACCACACTATTCCCGGAACAGCACTGAGGAATGGCATGAAATCAGTTATAAAACGGGGGATTGTCCAGCCACCGAGAAAACAGAGCGCAAGGAGCGATGACATGATCAACATTCCGGTATATTCGCCCAGAAAAAATAGGGCAAACCGAAAACCACTGTATTCAGTAAAATATCCCGCGACCAGTTCGCTTTCTGCCTCGGGAAGATCAAAGGGAAGTCTGTTTGTCTCTGCGAATGCCGCAACAACGAACACGAAAAATCCCAAAAATTGAGGGATAACAAAGACACCGGTAGGATATGCATGCTGTGCCCGTACAATATCCGAAAGATTCAGTGAACCGGCCATAATCATAACACCCACAAGACTGAGTCCCATTGCAATTTCATAGCTGATAACCTGAGACGCCGCCCTTAAACCTCCCAGAAATGAGAATTTCGAGTTTGACGACCATCCCGATAGAATGATTCCATATGCGCCGAGAGAAGACATGGCAAGAAGGAACAGCAGGCCGATATTGAGATCCGCAATCACAAACCCGTCAAAGAACGGCAGGACGGCCAGGGATGTCAGAGCAGCAATAAAGAATATCACCGGGGCAAGATAAAATAACGGCTTATCAGCTTTTGCCGGAATAATATCTTCCTTGAAAAAGAGCTTTATACCGTCCGCAAAAGGCTGGAGCAGACCATACGGGCCAACCTCTCGCGGTCCCAGTCTGACCTGCATATGTGCAATCACTTTCCGTTCAAAATACGTGGCGTACGCGACATGAAGCAGAGCTATAGCGATGACAACCGCTATCTTAACGAGTATAATCCCGATAGCAAGAGCAAAATCTATTGAGCCGGGAGCAATGATCGTTTCAAGAATTGTATTCATCTTTTTACCTCTGAATCGTTTTTCGGGTCGCGCCGCACCGGCCGATCAGATTTCTCGATTTCTATGATAACGTTGTCCACGCACGGGGACTTCAAAACCGGATCTATCGAATATTCCATAAGGCTGAATACACCTTTTCCTCGAAAGTTATTTGAAACCATGATCAATGAACCGTCATAGGCTTCATCAATGAAAACAGGCAAAGCCAGAGAACCAATCCGCGTTGATATCCTGATACTATCGCCGTCCGTTACAGAAAGCTCCGCTGCCGTTGTTGAGCTTATCCGGGCAACTGCCTCGGGGCAAAGCCTCATCAAAGCAGACGATTTTCTCGATAATGTCCCGGAATGAAACAGCGGCCTGTCGACTGCAAGAAAATATTTGCCGCCTTCTGCAGCACCGTCACCCTTGTTACATGTTATTTCCATCCCACCTCGCAAGGGTTCTCCTTTAAAGGGCCATAGTGCTTCACCTTCTTCAATGTCATCATATGTCAGGTCCCGATGAAGAGGCGAAACTTTACTGATCTCAGCAAACACGTCGTCTGCAGAATCATATGAAAACGAGACGCCCATATTACTGGACACGTCACTGATAATTCTCCAGTCTTCTTTTCCTGCCCTGCTGATCACCTTTCTCAGCTTCTGGATTCTTCTCTCCATGTTCGTAAATGTGCCTTCTTTCTCGGCCCAGCTTAATGCCGGAAGAACAACGTCCGCACTCTCAGCGGTTTCTGTCATGAATAAGTCCTGAACGACAAGGAAGTCTAGATTTCCCAAGGCCTCTTTCACATTTCCGGAATTGGGAAGATTGAAAAGAGGATTTTCCCCCATTACATACATGGCTCTCACTGATCCTTCTTTGGCACCATGAATCATTTCAAACAGTGTAAGGCCTGGCTTGTCAGGAAGCGTCACCTGCCATGCCTTCTCATACCGTCTTCTGAATTCCGCAATCTCTAAAGGTCGGCTGCCCGGCAAAAGGTCAGACGCGCATCCCATGTCCAGAAGACCCTGTTCATTGGCGCGTTCTGAAAGCAGATAAATCCTGCCATTTATCAGATAATTAATGGCTGACAATAACAGCAGCTTATAGCTCGCTCCATTGCTCTGCATGATTTCTTTCCCGATGATCAACACAGGATTTGATGCTTCAGAGAGCGCGGTTATAAACGAACGAAAATCATCCTCTCCGATGTTACATTTCTTTATGACATCTTCAACCGGCACTGCAATATCTTTTATATTCGATTCCAGGGAGGAATGAGAACCTGATAATGCCTTTCTGTTTTTCAATTCAGTAACGATTCCCTCGAGCAGGACTGTCTCGGTAAACGATGCGTGGTCCAGAGCATGGGCGCTGAAGTATCTGAGACCACTGATCTTCCCGAGTGTAAGGACTGCACCTCCCTTTCGTGAACATGCCCGGATCTGAAGGCCGAGGATTGGATTCACTGTTGTGGGGTCTCCGCCGGCAACGAACACAACATCTGATCTGGAGATGCCCGATATGATATTTGCAGTCGCACCCTGCCCAAAAATATTTTCAATAAACTGCTGTGCACCGGCATATCCGGTTCGTGCCGTGCTGTCTACGTTGTGTGTTCCTATTGTCACTCTCATGAATTTCTGGAAAACATAATTGTCCTCGTTTGTACACCTCGGAGACGCAATTCCCGCGATAGACAAACTGCCGTAATTCTCTTTTATCTCTCCCAGTTTTTGAGCAACCCGATGAATCGCTTCTTCCCATGTTGATTCCTCGAGTACGCCATTTTTTCTGATAAGCGGCCTGGTGAGTCTATCCCTATTACCGACAAACTCATATCCAAATCTTCCTCGTGAACAGAGCAGACCATTGTTAACAGGAGACCCGAGTTTCGGGATTACTCTCTTGATCGTGTCATCACGCACCTGGGCCGTGACGGTACAACCGACACCGCAGTACGGACATATGGTCTCCACCTGATCGGTCATCTGCCATGGTCGGTAGCTATGTCTGTGCAGCCTTGACATGATCGCGCCTACAGGACAGACAGAGATGCAGTTACCGCAGTATTCACAATCATATTTACCACCGGAAAACGGCTCAATGTGTGAATGCCCGCCCCGTTCCATGACCGCTATGGCTGATGCGCCCTGAACACCTTCGCACATTCTCACGCACCGTGTGCATACAATACACCGCTCCATATTACGGACAATAATCGCATCTTCGAGACTTTCCGGCATCTTTCTCTTTTTCTCTTTATATCTTCCGGTTGTTGGACCGTATTTCTCAACAAGATCCTGCAGTTCACACTCGCCAGCCTTGTCACAATACGGACAATCAAGGGGATGATTGATCAGCAGGAATTCGAGTATGCCCCTTCTCACCTCTGCTATAGCATCTGTTTCCGTTCTCACAATCATACCGTCTGCGGTCATCAGAGTACATGCGGTCTGGAGGCGGGGCATTTTTTCAACCTCAACAAGACAGAGTCGACACCCGCCATGGCGTTCAAGCGCTGGATGGTAGCAGAGGGTTGGGATAGAGATACCGGCAGAGCGAGCTGCTTCGAGTACCGTGACCGGCTTTTCAAGCGTAATCTCTTTCTCGTTGATCGTAATCGTAATCATTCTGTCAGCTTTCAACTACACACGTTTTAGCTGTTATGTGCCCCTCAAATTCGGGCCTGAAATGTTTAATGAAATTCTGAACAACAGACGCAGCTCCATCCCCCAGCGGGCAGAATGTCTTCCCAAGAATATTGCTGGATACCGAGAGCAACAGATCTATGTCGCCCTCCTGTCCTTCACCGTGTTCGATTCTCTCAAGAATGCTCCTCAGCCAGCCAGTCCCTTCGCGGCAGGGCGTACACTTACCACATGATTCATGTTCAAAGAATTTTAGTGCCCGGTAACAGACCTTCACGAGGCATACTGTTTCATCCATTACTATCACCGCACCGGAACCGAGCATGCTGCCGTGCTTCGGCATGTTTACAAAATCCATGGGACAGTCAATCTTGTCAGGAGGAAGGACCGGTGTTGAGATACCGCCCGGGATCACTGCTTTCAGCTGTTTTCCCCCTTTTATCCCGCCGCAATGTGTGTAGATAATTTCCCGGAGGCTTGTTCCCATAGGTAATTCATAGACACCGGGTTTTTCTATATGCCCGCTCACACAGTAGAGCTTTGGTCCGGGACATTCCGGACTTCCTATCTTGGAATATGCCTCTCCCCCAATCTCGATTATGTACGGAAGATTTGAAAGCGTCTCGACATTGTTAACGATCGTTGGTTTTGACCAGGCGCCAACATTAACAGGGAATGGCGGTTTTATGCGGGGCTGGCCACGGTCGCCCTCAAGAGATTCTATCAGTGCTGTTTCTTCACCGCAGATATAAGCACCCGCGCCCTGATGCACTGAAAGGTGAAAGACTACTCCCTTGCCCGCAATATTGTCCCCGAGAAAATTGCCCTCATATGCCTGAGCTATAGCACGCTCAAGAATGTGTTTTGCGTCAGGATATTCTCCCCTTAGATAGATATAGCCGTATTCTGCTTTCAGCGCATATCCTGATATAACCATCCCTTCTATTAAGAGATGAGGATTTTTCTCGAGTATCGGCCTGTCTTTAAATGTCCCGGGCTCCCCTTCATCAGCATTGCAGATAAGATATTTCGGAAATTTCGGGTCACCAGAGGCAAAGGTCCACTTCATCGCAGCTGGAAATCCTGCTCCACCCCGTCCCCGCAGTCCGGCCTTCTTAACCTCTTCTATTATCTCCGTGCGCTCCTTTTCGAGCGCTTTGACAATACTGGCATATCCGCCACTTTTCTGATATTCCGTAATATCAGCTGAATTGGTGTTCTCGATATTCTTTAAAAGAACTTTTTCCCTGGGATCAGGTAAATTTTGCCAGTATCTCTTCAATATACTGTTCAGAAAGGTTTTCATAGAACTCATCGTTCACGAGCATAGCGGGAGCAGTTCCGCACGCACCAATACATTCCATAATCACAAGAGAAAAACGACCATCCTCGGTCGTACCCCCCGGCACGAGTCCATAGTGGTTCTTCAGATAATCAACCAGTTTCTCCGCACCAAGAATCATGCACGAGACATTGGTGCAGAGCTGAATAATATTTCTTCCCATCGGTCTATGCTTATACATTGCGTAAAAGGCACCGACACCCCGTGCTATAGCCTTTGGTACACCCAGCACTTCAGACACAGCTTCATAAGCCTCTTCAGAAAGCCATCCAAATTCGCGTTGTGCCACGTATATAGCCGGCAGCAGGGCAGAACGGGCAGACGGGTACTTGTTTCTGATCTCCTGCAGTTCCTTTATCGCTGTTTCGTTTAACATATATAAGTTCTTCGTCTTTCAGCTCTGTTTTTTCTGCCTATTGCCTTTTCGCTTGTTGTGATTTTGTGCTTACTGCTTACTTCCTACTGCATACTTTAGATTTCTTCCGTCTTTTGCTCATTGCTCGCTGCTCATTGCTGTCTTTACTTATCTGTCACATTCTCCAAGGACAATATCTATGGTCCCGATATTTGCTATGACATCAGCAATCAGCCCGCCTTCGGAGAGTCTCGGAAGCACTGAAGCATGCACAAAAGACGGTGCGCGCACCCTCATCCTGTAGGGTTTCCCGGTTCCATCACTTATAAAATAAAAGCCGAGTTCACCTTTGGGGACCTCCGAGCCGACATACACTTCTCCCTCAGGCACTGATGGTCCCTTGGTTATGAGAACAAACTGGTGTATGAGGTGTTCCATGTCCTTAAGCACCATATCCTTTGGCGGAAGCGTGAATTTAGCTTCCTCAGCCATTACCGGGCCCTGTGGCAATTTTTCTATGCACTGCTGTATGATCCGGTTGGCCTGTCTCATCTCGCCGACCCTGACGATATAACGATCATAACAATCTCCGTTTTTACCGATAGGAACGTCAAAGTCGACCTTGTCATAGGCATCATAAGGGGAAAATTTTCTCACATCATAGGGCACCCCTGAACCTCTCAGCGTACCGCCGGTAAGACCCCAGTTAACTGCTTCTTCAGCTGATATGACGCCGATGCCGACTGTCCTATCCTTCCAGATCCTGTTCTGCGTAACCAGTGTTTCGTATTCGTCCATTCTCTTAGGGAAATCAAGGACAAATTCATAGAGTTTATCAAGGAATTCCTGGGTTATATCATTGCGGACACCGCCGATTCTCGGGTAGCTGACTGTCAGCCGAGCCCCGCATAATATTTCGAAGAGATCCAGAATCGTCTCCCGCTCTCTCATAGAGTAGAGAAAAGGTGTCGTTGCCCCGATATCGAGAACATGCGTGCCAAGCCATACAATATGACTCGAAAGCCTTCCCATTTCAGCCACTATCGTCCTGATAAACTGTGCCCGTTCCGGGGCCTCGATACCGAAGAGTTTTTCAACCGCATTAACATAGCCGACGTTATTATTCATGGAAGAGATGTAATCAAGCCGGTCACTGAGCGGCAGGGCTGCGAAGTACGTCCTGTGTTCTCCCAGCTTTTCAATACCCCGGTGAAGATATCCTACGTACGGAGTGCATCTTTTCACTACCTCTCCGTCAAGATCCAGCATAAGACGAAGCACTCCGTGCGTTGCAGGATGCTGCGGCCCTAAATTAACATTTAGTTCCCTTGTCTCGAAGGTATTTTCTGCCGGTTCCACGTTTTCCATAAATACGTTAGTGTTTGTTCTTTTGTTTTTGCCTTAAACTCAGCGTAAGCGTGTCTGTTGACTTTTCACTCCTTACTTCTTACTTTGTCTGTGCCTGTCTTTATTGCTTACTGCTTTATTCCTCCCACTGGAATTCCCTGAGTTTCTGCCCCTTCTCGAGAACCTCAAGGAACCCCCGCCACTCTTTTTCCGGACCCTTGAGCGGATAGTCTTTTCTCAACGGGTACCCCTCCCAGTCCTCAGGCATAAGAACCCGTCTCAGGTCATGATGGCCCCTGAAGACAATGCCGAACATGTCAAAGGCCTCCCGTTCATGCCAGTCGGCACCGACCCAAACAGGCATTACAGAATCGATAACTGCGTCGTTCTCAGATACCTCTGCTTTTAACCGTAAGGCGTGTCGATGGCTAATCGAATACAGATGATAAACGACCTGAAACCTCTTGTCTTTCTTTCCAAAATAATCAACACCGCATACATCAACGAGATAGTCGAACAAGAGATCCTGATCATCGTGAAGATAATTGCATATCTCAAGGAGCCTGTCCTTTTTTATCGTAACGGATACCTGTCCCCTGAATTCCTTTATTTCAAGGACTTCATCCGCAAACCGTTCTTTTAATCTGTCAGCAATCTTCAGCGGTTCCATCTTAATTCGATTTTCTGTTGTTCTGGTCTCTAAGATGTACTTCTTACTTCATCCTTCTATTCTTATCTCCAGCGGCTCCATCTGAACTGTTCATGCTTGATCTTATCCTGAAGCTTTACAATACCGTCAATAAAGGCCTCTGGACGCGGAGGACACCCCGGGATGTACACATCAACAGGAAAAAAACGGTCACACCCCTGAACTGTACTATAGGTATTAAATATGCCACCGCTGGAGGCACAGCTCCCAACCGATATCACATAACGCGGTTCGGGCATCTGATCATAGACGCGCCTTACGACTTCGGACATCTTTTTTGTAACCGTACCCGCTACAAACATAAAATCAGACTGACGGGGTGACCCCCGTGGTATAATCCCCATACGGTCAAGGTCATTATGACTCGCATAAACCGCCATCATTTCGATAGCACAGCAGGCCAGTCCAAAGGTCATTGGCCAGAGAGATGACCGCCGTGCCCAGTTTATCAGCAGATCAAACGAAGAAACGATTATATTGGGAGATACGATTTTTGGTATCTCTTCAGTCTCAACAACAGAAGGAGTATTGTTCGTTGTAATTAATCCCATACAAAAGCCTCTTTCTTCCATGCATATATGTATCCAACAAATAGGATTACGATAAAGATAACCATTTCAATAAACGCATAGAGGCCAATCTTGTCAAAAACAATGGCCCACGGGTAGAGAAAAACCGCTTCCACATCAAATACCACAAAAAGCATTGCAATGATATAGAATTTAACGGAAAACCTCTGCCGTGGTTCTCCAACAGGCGGATTTCCTGATTCATAGGGCATAAGTTTTTCCGCATACGGCCTCTTCAGTCTGAAAATCGATCCCACCAACAGGGCTCCAAGCGCAAAAGCCGTTGCAATCATTAAGAAAATGAGTATCGGCAAATATGTTGACGGCAAAAAAGTTCCAGGCATGACGCCTTAATTTATAAAATGAAATACCCTATTATGTCAAGAAAAAAATTAAAACTACAGATTTAGCTTTTTTATTGATTTATTTTTCATTTCTGTTATATAAATAACCAAGAGGGATGCTTTTCAGGCACTATTTAAACTCATTGTCCGCAAAGCTTTTCATTGCCATAGGCATACTTATGGTTTTCGGGAGCATCGTGTTCGGCTATTTTCTTTTTACTCACCTGGAGAAGACATTTCTCAATAATTCCATAAATTTTGGACATTCGTTTTCAGACTTGGTAAATCGAAGCGCTCATTACGGTATGCTTACGGCACAGGGGCGCATTATACAGGAAACCATAGAGTCAATTGGTTCGGCAGAAGGTGTACATAACGTTCGTGTGTTCAACTCCAAAGGCAAAATTACATACTCATCCAACCAGGAAGACATCGGCACCATGGTTGACCAGAATTCACCGATCTGTACCAGTTGTCATTCGGTTACAGAACATCCGAAAGACACGCCGAGTTCTTCGATCAGTAGAATTGGACAGACGAGAATGTTGAACATTGTTAAACCAATATATAACGAACCGGCCTGCTATACAGCAGATTGTCATTTCCATCATGAAGACCAGCGGGTACTGGGACTTATAGAGGCAGACTTATCCCTCGCCGGACTTGATACGGACATCAGGAATCAGGGTATCGCAATGGCATTATATGTTGCGGGGTTTCTTTTTGTCATATCGATCAGTCTTTTCTCAATACTGCGGCGGTTTGTCTCGAGACCGGTCAGCCTGCTGACTCAGGGCATGGAAAAAGTTGCAGGAGGAGACCTTGACTCCCGTCTAAAGCTTTATACACAGGATGAGATCGGTGCGCTCGCACAGGCCTTCAATGCAATGACGTACGACCTCAAAAAGGCAAAAAACGAACTGCTCGATTGGGGACATGATCTTGAGAAAAAAGTTCAGGACGAGGCTGAAAAGATTAAAGAGGCTCATTCACAGATGATCCATTCTGAAAAGCTGGCTTCTCTCGGAAGGATGGCTGCGGGCGTTGCTCATGAAATTAACAGCCCTTTGACCGGAATTGTGACCTTTGGGCATCTTTTACGGGAAAAATTTCCATCCGGATCACAGGAGCTTGAGGATATCGATGTCATTATTGAACAGGCGAACCGCTGTTCGGCAATCATAAAGGGACTCCTCGGTTTTGCCCGTGCATCTTCCGCAGAAAAGACGTCCGTAAATATTAATGACGTTATGACGAGTGCATTAAATATCGTACGAAACAAGGCTGATTTTTTTGACATTCAATTTATCACGGACTTTGCGGACCACCTGCCCCTCCTGACGGCCGACGCTTCACAACTGCAGCAGGTATTTCTCAACATGATCATGAACGCTGCAGACGCTATGGAGAAAGTGGGAACAATGAAAATGGTAACGAGATCGATACACGAACAGGGGAAGCACCTGGTAGAAATAGAATTCAGTGACACAGGCCCAGGTATCAGGGATGAAGATATTCCAAAGCTTTTTGAACCATTTTTTACAACAAAGCCGGTTGGCAAAGGAACCGGCCTGGGTCTGGCTGTCAGTCACGGTATAATCCAGGAGCACGGCGGAGAAATTCTTGTGAAAACACAGCTCGGTGAAGGAACGAGTTTTTTCATCAGGCTTCCCTTCAATTAAGGGAACAGGATTATGACGGGAAAGATACTTGTGATCGATGATGAGGACATTGTAAGAAGAAGTTGTAGTCGTACCCTCTCTCCTCTCGGATACGAAGTGCGGCTGACTCAGAGCAGCCTGGACGGACTGAGAATGATAGACGAAGAAAAATTCGATCTTGTTCTGACAGATATAAAGATGCCGGATATGGATGGTATTGAAGTTTTAAAACAGGTCAGGGACAGATTTCCGGAAATGAAGGTAATCATTATGACGGGATATCAATCCGTTGAAAATGCTCTCAAATCTGTACAGCTGGGTGCTTTTGACTACATAGAGAAGCCCTTCTCTCCTGATGCACTCATTTCCTCAGTCTCTAAAGCATTGGGAAACAGAAAGGACGATCAGTAGGATGACAGAGGGAGATGCGGGGAGCAAAGCCAGAATACTGGTAATCGATGATGAGGACATCATAAGGACCAGTTGCAGGAAGGTGCTCGAGCCTGAAGGATATACCGTCAAAACGGCTCAGAACGGCAAGGATGCACTGAAAATACTCTCTCAACGAGTGTTTGACCTTGTTGTGATTGACCTGAAAATGCCGGGGATGGACGGCATTGAACTGCTCAGGAGAATTAAAGAGACATGGGCCGAGACTGAGGCAATCATTCTGACGGGATTTGGTTCAACGCGGACAGCTGTGGATTCGATGAAGCTTGAAGCCTTTGATTATATCGAGAAACCGATCTCACCAGACGA
>JBFGJU010000019.1:0-15751 GCA_041577035.1 Thermodesulfovibrionales bacterium
AGGAAAGGACTTTTTTTAACGTATCATCCTCAGTGAATCATCACTCATAATGCCGTATGAGAATCCGGGGAAATTCGTTAAGAAGACAGGGGTATTTTTTTCGACGGCGGATGAGTATCAGGTTCTCTTGCCATGAAACAGGCGTGCGGGAGATTCTGAAACAAAGTAAAATAACAGCAGAGGAAAGATACAATATATGGTGACTGTCGTTTCGT
This sequence comes from Thermodesulfovibrionales bacterium, assembly GCA_041577035.1. Lineage (GTDB taxonomy): Bacteria > Nitrospirota > Thermodesulfovibrionia > Thermodesulfovibrionales > UBA6898. The sequence continues at coordinate 216 of JBFGJU010000019.1, forward strand.
AAAAAGAGGGGGTGTCTTATGGAAACGTTATCACAGTCAGTACACACAATATTAAAAAATGCACTCAAGGAAGATTTCTCTGAAGCCCTGTCTACACGGATCATCTCAGAGAATACCCGAAAATGTTTTATTGACTTCAATAACTGTGACAATGGGGATTACATACGATTGATTGATGCCATTATTGATGATTATGAAATGATTAAACCATTGGGAAATAATAATTTCTTTCTGAACAAGAAAGCACTCCGTTCCGCACTGTGATCGTGCTGATCGGTTTTCAGGAAAACAGGCACAATTGAATCTGTTCAATTCTCTGTTGTATCAACAAATATCTCTGCGTAATTCCACGGGAGGACTATCTATTCAGCACGGGGACTTCGGAGAAATGTTGTCAAAATAATCGCAAGTCCTGCCATAATCACTGCCATCAGGAAACTACTCGAAAAACTTCCGTACTGTTCCGCCAAAACTCCGGCAACCGCAGGTCCGGAAATCTGACCAAGAGCAAAAATAAAGGTAACAAAACCAAACGCAGCTACCGCTTTGACTGCTCCGACATAATCACTGACAGCCGCGATCATAATCGACGGTATGCTCCACGCAACAATGCCAAAGCAGAAGATTGAAACATATAAAAAAATATTCGGCAGATTCAAAGCAACCAGCAGATATGCCAGCATCTGGAATGCAAAGACCGTAATCAGTCCGGCCTTTCGTCCAACCCTGTCGGACAGGGTGCCGAAAATAGGCCCTGAAAAAAGACTCAGCAGACCAATCCATGACCAAAAGTTTCCTGCCAAGGATTCGGAAAATCCCCGTTCCTGAACCAGTGTCGTAACAATAAAGGTGGCATAAATAACATAGGTGTATCCAAAAAGGAAGTATATCGCGCCAAGGAGATATATTGCTTTCTCCCGATAGATACTCGAAACCGTGTAACGCGTAGCAGGCAGAGATGAACTGCCGGCGTGTTCCTTTCCCACCGGCTCCAGCCCCTTGTCCTCAGGTCTGTCCCTGAGAAGCATGAGACAAACAATCGAAATCATTATGACACTGACACCCAGGATCAGCCAGTTCGTTCTCCACCCTTCAGCACCAATTGAGCTGTTTATATACGGAATCAGTTTTCCCGATACGATAATCGCAAAACCGCTTCCGATAACAATGAACCCTGCTGCCTTCCCCCTCTTCTGCCTCGCAAACCAGGTAGACACCAGCCCCATCATCGGAATATTCGATGCACCGCTTCCTATCCCCGTTAAGGTATACAAAACAAGGACATGCCTATAACTCTGTGCAGTACTGACCAGAGCCATTGAAATACCAACAAGGAGAAGAGCAAAAAAAATCAGTTTGCGGGCACCTGATCGAACTGCAATTAATCCTCCAAGGTATACGGATACCAGATAGCCGAGGAAATTACCCGTGCTGATGAATCCCATCTGGGAGTAGGTAAGATGCAGCGGTTCGGCCATTGAAGGCAAAAGCATTCCGAGGGCAAAACGACCGAATCCCAAACAGGCGAATATACAGAGCGTACCAGTGCCTACAATCACCCATCCATAATGGAACACATGGTTATCAGTTCTCGTTTCTGTCATTTTGCGAAAATATAACTATAGCATTAACGCTGTTACATTGTACAACCCCTTGCAAAAAAAGGAAAAATTCAGTAAGATTAATTTTTAGCCACGGTTTCGTAAGGTTGTAACTGAAGGGCTTAAAAGGGGCAGAAGATGTCTAAAAAATCAGGTGGACTAAGGAAACTCAGGAACAAGATTGATAAGATCGACGATGAGATACTTGAACTTCTCAACAGGCGGGCCGGATATGTTGTCGATGTTGGCAGCATTAAAGAAACCGAAAAAGTGAAATATCATACCCCTGAACGTGAACGTCAGATACTCGAAAGACTTACCGCGCATAACGAAGGACCTTTTCCGAATGATGCGCTAAAGTCAATCTACAGAGAAATTATCTCGGCATCCCTCGCTCTGGAAGAGCCGCTCAAGGTTACGTGTTTGGGGCCTCTTGCTACGTTTACGCACCTTGCCGCTCTGAGACACTTTGGTTCGTCAGCCGATTTTATACCTGTTGACAGTATAAAGAAAGTGTTCGAAAATGTTGAGACAGGGAAGGCAGAATACGGCGTTGTCCCCATAGAAAATTCCAACGAAGGAGTAGTCAGCTACACGCTTGATATGTTCATGGATTCCGAACTGCAGGTGGTAGCAGAGATTATTCTCCAGATTTCCCATAACCTGCTCTCCAGACAGCGTGCAAAGTCACGGGTCAAAAAAATATACTCTCATCCTCAGGCACTCGCACAGTGCAGGGGTTGGATTGAGTCAAATCTGCCCGGTATTCCGGTTGCAGAGTCAACCAGCACGGCCCGTGCTGCTGAACTGGCTGCCCGCAACAGAAATTCAGCTGCCATTGCAGGCGATATTGCTGCGAGAATGTATGACCTCAATGTCATTGAAAAGAACATAGAAGACAGTAGATACAACATAACGAGGTTCCTGGTAATCTCAAAGGAATTTCCGCGTAAAACAGGGAATGATAAAACATCGATAATGTTTTCCATCAAGGACAGGCCCGGGTCCCTCTATGAGATTCTGCTACCGTTTAAAAAAGCCAGGATAAATCTTACGAAGATCGAGTCCAGACCGTCAAAAAGAAAGGCATGGGAGTATATCTTTTTTGTTGATATGGAAGGGCATATTGACGACAAGAAAATTAAGCTTGCGATAGATCAGGTTAAGAAGGGGTGTTTCTATCTGAAGATACTTGGTTCATACCCACAGGGGGTGATCCGATGATTCAGCCGCCTGAATATATTCGTGATATTCAGCCGTATGTTCCGGGAAAGCCGATTGAAGAACTTGAAAGGGAACTCGGCATTTCCGAGTCTGTAAAACTGGCATCGAATGAAAACCCAATAGGCCCATCGCCCGCTGCGATTAGCGCGATCAGGAATCCCGCTGAGATCAACAGATATCCTGACGGTGGCGGCTACTATCTTACTCAGGCCCTTTCGCAGATGCTCGGGATTGCGCAGGATGAACTCATACTCGGCAACGGCTCCAACGAAGTCATTGACATTGCTGTTAAAACATATATGCAGGATGGTGATGAAGCAGTTATGGCTGTGCCTTCATTCGTGGTATATGCGATGGCAGTAAAAGCGGTCGGGGGAACGCCTGTTCAGATTCCGCTGAATGAGTATACGCACGATCTTGCTGCAATGGCTGGCGCAATAACACCAAGAACCAAAATGGTATTTATCGCAAATCCGAATAATCCAACGGGAACGCTGAATAAACAGGCCGAGTTCGATGCACTGATGACCAGCATTCCTGATACCGTTCTCGTTGTCATTGACGAAGCCTATTATGAATATGTTACGGATCCCGAATATGCGCAGAGCATGAAGTATTTCGGAAGTGATAAGAATATTCTTATTTTGAGAACATTTTCCAAAATGTACGGTCTGGCCGGCCTCAGAATAGGGTACGGTATCGGAAAAAAAGAGCTCTTGTCTGACATGAACAGAGCTCGGGAGCCCTTTAATACGAATACTCTTGCACAGGAGGCAGCACGTGCGGCCCTGACTGACACAGAACATGTATCCCGGTCCAGAGCGTGTAATGAAGAGGGCAAGAGATATCTCTATGACGAATTTCGTAATCTCGGTATAGCATTTGTCCCAACCGAGGCAAACTTTATTTACATGCCGATCAATGATGCACCAACGATACACAAGAGACTGCTGGAACAGGGGATAATCATAAGACCAATGGGACCGAATGCAATTCGGGTAACGATTGGGCTGCCTGAAGAAAACAGACGGTTTGTACAGGCTTTAAAGAATGTTCTGAACCGTAGGCAGTAAGAAGAAGACACGAATGACAGGTAAAAAATACGGCAGGCATAGACAGAGAAAAAACAGGTATTGGACTTTTTTTACTACTTACTCCTTACTTCTTACCCCTTACTGTTGACTTTAATAGTGGAGGTTACATGGACATTATAGTTTTAAATCATGATGCAACTGAAAAAGATATAGAAAACATTGTCCAGAAACTCGAAAAATGGGGGCTGAACGCTCACATTTCTCAGGGCACGGAAAGAACTATCATCGGTGTTATCGGAGATACATCAAAAGTCTCCGAGGATGAAGAGAACGCCATACGGGTAACGCAGGGTGTTGAAAATGTCCTCAGGATATTAAAGCCGTATAAACTGGCAAGTCGTGAGTTCAGGAAAGAAAATACCGTAATAACCGTGCGAGACCAGAAAGTCGGCGGCAGAAAAATCCCGGTTATGGCAGGTCCCTGTGCCGTTGAAAATGCGTCAGTACTTCTTGATATCGCCAAAAAGGTGAAGGACTCGGGCGCGTCATTTCTGAGAGGCGGTGCGTTTAAGCCACGCACGTCTCCTTACTCGTTCCAGGGTCTTGGGGAAGAGGGTCTGCAATATCTCGCTGAAGCGCGGGAAAAAACAGGCCTTCCGATCATAACAGAGTTATTGGACATAAGAGATCTGGATATTATGATGCAGTATACGGATATCATTCAGATTGGTGCGAGGAATATGCAGAATTTCCGTTTGTTGCTGGAAGTGGGAGCAATTGACAAGCCCGTGCTTTTAAAACGCGGGCTTTCATCAACGATAAAGGAATGGCTGATGTCTGCGGAGTATATTATGTCCCGTGGCAACCGAAACGTAATGCTCTGTGAAAGAGGAATCAGAACGTTCGAAACCGCAACCAGAAATACGCTTGACCTCAGCGCTGTCCCCCTATTAAAGGAACTTTCTCATCTGCCTGTTGTGGTTGATCCGAGCCACGGCGTAGGCAAATGGAACCTTGTAGGTCCCATGGCAAAGGCCGCGCTGGCGGCAGGGGCTGATGCGCTTATTATCGAAGTTCATTCCAACCCTGCGGAGGCAATGTCTGACGGAGAACAGTCTCTCAAGCCTGACCATTTTGATACCTTGATGAAGGAACTGAAACCAATCGCTCATATCATGGGAAGAGAAATGTGACAGCTTGTGTCGAATAGATGATAGTATACGACAGGAAATGCTAAATGAAAAAGATATTTTTTGATCAGGTCACTGTTCTGGGCGTTGGATTAATCGGTGCTTCATTTGCTCTTGCAATGAAGAAGAATAATCTCTGCAAAGAAATTATCGGTTTTGGAAGAAATAAAGATAATCTCACGAAAGCCAGCGAAAAAGGTATTATCGACCGGTATGAGGCAGATCCCGGTGCTGCCTGCAGCGGCTCTGATCTGATACTGTTTGCGACCCCTGTCGGTTCTTTTCTGGATCTTGCGGCACGGGCAAAAACATCGTTCAAGAAGGGAGCAATTGTTACTGATGTCGGCAGTGTAAAAGGGACCCTCGTGCATGAAATGGAAAAAACACTCCCTGAAGACGTGATGTTTATCGGAGCACATCCGATCGCAGGAAATGATCGTGCCGGTATAGATGCGTCTCGGGCAGGGCTTTTTGAGAACACATACTGTGTTGTCACACCAACCGAGCATTCTGATGCGCAGGCTACGGAAAAAATCATTGCCCTGTGGACAGCCTTAGGAGCCCGTACGATTACTGTTCCCCCCCTGCGGCATGATGTGATGTATGGTGCGGTAAGCCATCTGCCCCACATCATTGCGTACACCCTTATAAATACTTCCGCGGAAATTGACAGCTCATCGTTACGGTTTTGCGGACAGGGTTTTCTGGACACGACAAGAATAGCAGGCAGTTCCCCTGAACTGTGGCGCGATATATGTATGCTGAATAAGCACAACCTTCTTGAGATGATTGAGATGTTCCAGAAAAAGCTTGCATTGATTGGCCAGTATCTCAGGGCATCTGATGCGGATTCCCTTGAAGGGGAGTTCAAAAACGCCCGGACACTGAGGGAAGGTATTGGACAGGATTGAAATCAGTAAAGCGAGTGTTCTCAAAGGGAGCGTGTCCATTCCGCCTGACAAGTCTATTTCACATCGTGCGATACTCTTCTCTTCCATTGCAAAGGGAAAAAGTATCATCAAGAATATTCTCAGGGCAAGAGATATTGATGCAACACTGGAGGCCTGCCGGACGCTTGGAGTTTCCATAGAAGACCACGGCGACCACTTCATCATTCATGGCAAAGGATTGCACGGACTCTCTGAACCGGCTAACATTATTGACTGCGGCAATTCAGGAACAACCCTGCGGCTCATGTCCGGAATTCTGGCGGCTCATCCTTTCTTCTCAGTGCTGACCGGTGATGAATCTCTGAGAAAGAGGCCCATGGCACGGATTATCGAACCGCTGAGTCTTATGGGAGCTGATATAAAGGCCCGGGGCGGTAATCAATTTCCTCCTCTGGGCATCAGGGGTAATCAACTCAAGCCAATTACCTATGCGATGCCGATAGCGAGCGCTCAGGTGAAATCGTCACTTCTTCTCGCCGGCCTGTTTACAGACGGAGAAACGGAAATCACGGAACCGGTACAATCCCGAGATCATTCCGAAAAAATGTTATCGTCTCTCGGGGCGGATATCACTGTTGAAGATGTGAAAATTTCGGTGAAGGGCGGCAAGGACTTGCATGCCTCGGGAATAACCGTACCGGGTGATTTTTCCTCAGCTGCCTTCTTTATCATTGCGGCATTAATGATACCGTCCTCTGAAATTACCCTCAAAAAGGTCGGACTCAATCCAACACGAACCGGCCTCTTGACTATTCTTCAACAGATGGGAGCCCGGATTGAAGTAATGAACATCCATGATGTTTCAGGTGAATTGGTGGCTGATATCTCCTGCACTGGTATGGACAGATTACGGGCAGTTCATATTAAGAAAGAGATGATACCCTCTCTCATCGATGAGGTTCCCATATTGTGTGTCATATCAGCCCTGGCCGACGGAACAACAACCATACGGGGAGCAGAAGAACTCCGGGTTAAAGAATCAGACAGGATTGCATCAATGGCATCGGAACTCAGGAAAATGGGGGTAATCATCGATGAATACCCGGATGGTATCAGCATTCAGGGACCTGCCGATCTCAGAGGGGCAACAGTTGAAAGTTACGGCGATCACCGAATCGCAATGGCACTTGCCATAGCTGCGCTCTCTGCCAAAGGAACTACATCTATCAACGGCTGTTCTGCTGTGAATATTTCCTTTCCCGGTTTCTTTGATGCCATTAGGAGTCTCGTTCGATGAGAAAAGTCATCGCAATAGACGGACCGTCTGGTGCCGGCAAAAGTACTGTTGCGAAGCTCATAGCAGCAAAACTTCATTATGACTATCTTGACACCGGCGCCTTATACCGCGCAGTTGCCCTGCATCTTAAACGGTTGGGATTGGATGCGAACTCCACGGATCAGGCAATAGCCTCTGCCTTGGGGAAAGCTGATGTGGCATTCAGGAATGGCAGGGTGTATCTGAATAATGAAGATGTGTCCGGTGAAATACGTTCGACCGATGCAGGGCATTATGCGTCTGTATTTTCCGCACGAAAACCGGTTCGGGATTATCTCTTAAGCGTTCAAAGGGATACTGCGGAGCAGACCAACCTTGTGGCAGAGGGACGGGATATGACTACGGTTGTCTTTCCGGATGCATACAGGAAAATCTACCTTGACGCTACGGTAGATGAACGCATGCGGCGCCGTACCCTGGAGCTTACTGAGCGGGGGCAGGAGATTGATGACCATAAGATCAAAAAGGAAATAACCGAGCGGGACATGCGGGATTCCGGAAGGGATATAGCTCCGCTTAAAAAAGCCGATGACGCTCATCTGGTAGAGTCTACCGGTCTTTCAATTCAGGAAGTACTTTCCGCTATAATGGATATTATTAATGACAATTCAGTCCATAAAAAAACGCAGTGAGCATACCAGAGATTATGATGTCGGTAAGGACCATTCAGGGGCGAAGTGTGCGCTAAATATATATGATGAAAATCGTTACTGCTAAAAGAGCTGGTTTTTGTTTTGGCGTTAAAAGAGCATTGGATATTACACTGGATATTGCCAAGAAAGACAAAAAGGGTGTCTATACGCTTGGACCATTAATTCACAATCCGCAGGTTATAGAAAAGCTCAAGAATGAGGCGATTGTCCCGATAGATGATATTGAGGATAAGAATATCAAATCGCTTATCATAAGAACGCATGGCATACCATATTATCTCTATGATACTATACGGTCGCAAGGGGTGAATATTATCGATGCAACATGCCCTTTTGTCAAAAAGGCGCAGCAGTATGCCCAGCATTTGAAGGAAAGCGGATATCAGGTTGTTATTCTGGGGGATATCAATCATCCGGAAGTGCGGGGGATCATGAGTTATGCTGGAGAAGACGTGATAGTGATTGACAATTCAACTGTTCTGCCAAGACTTAAATCTAAAGTGGGAATTGTGGTCCAGACGACCCAACCCATTGAGTCACTGAAGAAGCTTTTGTCAAATATTATTGCACATGTTAAGGAAGTTAAAGTATATAATACTATATGCAGTTCAACAGCTCTACGGTTAAAAGAGACAGAAGATATGGCTCGAGTGGTTGACGCAATGGTTGTCGTGGGAGGGAAAAACAGCGCAAATACGACTCAGTTGACCAACTTATGTAAATCATTGGGTGTTAGGACATACCATGTTGAAACAGCTTCGGAGATTGATTCTGCGTGGTTTAAAGACATAAAAAAAGTTGGTATTACAGCGGGAGCCTCAACGCCGCACTGGATTATCAGCGAGGTTGAGCAGAAAGTTTGTGACCTAGGAAAGGAAGACCGTTGATGGAATTAGAGCACAACGAAATGGCACGGCTCTATGCTGAAACCTTTCACAACATTGAAGAGGGTCTGATTCTTACCGGTACGGTAATCGCGGTCAAAGAGAGCGCGGTACTGGTTGATATTGGATATAAATCTGAAGGATTCATTCCTCTTAGTGAATTTAGAGAGAATGAATTAGCGGCATTACAGCCAGGACAGGAAATAGAAGTTTTTCTTGTTCATATCAATGATTCCGAAGGGGTTGTCAGGCTATCCAAAGAGCGCGCCGGTAAAATAAAGATATGGGAGGTTTTGGAAAAAGCAGCTTCGGATGGCACGTGTGTTGAAGGAAGAATTACGGAAAAAATAAAAGGTGGTCTCAATGTCGATGTGTGCGGGATAAAGGCATTTCTCCCTGGTTCCCAGATTGACACGAAAAGCATAAAAGACATTGACGGATTGATTGGCAGGGAAATGTCCTTCAAGGTATTAAAAATCAACAATAGGCGTTCCAATGTCATAGTATCCCGCAGGGCGGTCATTGAAGAAGAAAGGATAAAGCAAAAGAGCAGGACTATTGAAAATATCAGGGAAGGCGCCCTCATGGAGGGAATGGTAAAGAATATTACCGATTATGGCGTTTTCGTTGATCTTGGAGGCATCGACGGATTGCTGCATATTTCCGATATCTCCTGGGGAAGGATTAATCATCCTTCAGAGTTTTTTGTACTTGGAGACGCCATAGAAGTAATGGTACTGAAATTTGATAGGGAAAATGAGAGAGTTACCCTCGGGTACAAACAGAAACATCCTGATCCTTGGGAAAATGTTTACGACAAATATCCGACTGGCATGAAAGTGAAAAGTAAGGTCGTCGGTATTACTGATTACGGGGTATTCATCAAATTGGAAGAAGGACTGGAAGGACTCGTTCATATATCTGAACTCGACTGGCTGCCGAAGTTAAAACATCCTTCGAAATATCTGACTATAGGAGAAACCATCGAAGCAGTTGTTCTCAAAGTAGACAAAGAAGAGAGAAAACTATCCTTGAGTATTAGGCAGACAAAACCCAGTCCGTGGGAACTTGTCAGCGAACGGTATCACGTTGGTCAAAAGATATCAGGCAAGGTAAAGAGCTTGACCGATTTTGGCGCATTCATCGGCCTCCCTGAAGGGATAGACGGACTCATTCATATATCCGATATGGCATGGACAAAACATATAAAACATCCGACTGAAATGCTCAGGAGAGGACAGAAGATAGAGGCTGTGATACTGGCATTAGACGCAGATCATGAAAAAATGTCACTCGGCCTGAAGCAGCTCGAAGAAGACCCATGGCTGGAAAAGATACCATCTAAATTCCGGCTCGGTGATGAAGTGAAAGGGACAGTTCTTAAAGTCGCAGATTTCGGGATATTTTTAGAGCTTGATGAAGGAGTTGAGGGGCTCATATATTCCTCAGAGATCGTTAATACCCATAAAGACGGTCCGGATTCGGAGCCGCCACCTTTAGAGGAAGGCGAAGAAATCTGGGCGAGAATAATCAAGATTGATCTCAACGACCGGAAAATAGGTTTGAGCATGAAGAATCTTCACCAGGTGAGGAAATGAAGAAATTCTGTCTTATTCTTACCGGATTGCTTCTCATGCTTTTGCTGATGAGTTTGGCAATAGTCATGTTTGATACTGCGATTCCACTTGGAGGCAAAGTAGCACTTATCCGGGTAGAAGGGCCAATTCTCGACGCAGATTCTGTTGTGGAAGAAATCAAGGAACACAGCCAGAATGCTTCGGTCAAAGCGATTGTTCTTCGCATTGACAGCCCTGGTGGAGCCGTTGTTCCTTCTCAGGAAATTTATGAAGAGGTAAAGAACGCTGCGGTAAAAAAGAAGGTAATTGCCTCAATGGGTTCAATGGCTGCCTCAGGTGGTTATTATATTGCATCACCGGCTTCGAAAATCGTGGCAAATCCGGGAACCATAACCGGTTCGATCGGCGTTATTCTCGAAATTCCCAATGTCGAAGGACTTATGAATAAAATTGGAGTTACATCGCAGGTTATTAAAAGCGGTAAGCACAAGGACATCGGTTCTGCTTTTCGCGGAATAAAGGAAGAAGAAAAAGAAATATTGCAGGGAGTCATGGATAATGTTCATTCCCAATTTATCGAGGCCGTCTCCGTTGGCAGGAAGATGGATATAGAAAACGTCAGAAAAATCTCGGATGGTCGGATTTTTACCGGTGAACAGGCCGTGGAACAGGGACTGGTTGACGAACTTGGTACGCTTGAAGATGCAATTTCACTTGCTGCTGAAATGGTCGGCATAAAAGGAAAGCCGGTAGTTCTCAAAAAAGAAGACAGATTTTCACTTTTTAAAATGCTCGAAAATAAATTACCGGGGACTATGATGGATTTATTTCCTCAGGTAAAATTAAAATATATATATTCACCGTAAAGGAGGAATTTATGACCAAATCAGTATTGATTGAAAAAGTCTCTGAAAAGATTGAGGGACTGACAAAAAATCAAACAGAGATTGTCGTCGAAACCGTTTTCGATAGTATCAAGAAAGCCCTTATGGAAGGGGAGAAAATTGAAATACGGGGGTTCGGCAATTTTCGTCTCAAAACGCGGAAGCCCAGAAAAGCCAGAAATCCCAAGACCGGTGAAAGTGTCGACGTCCCATGGAAAAAGGTCCTTTATTTCAAAATGGGAAAGGCCCTCAGGGAAGCCCTGAATTCTGATTAAAGCATGATGTTATTATTCCCTGTGGGGTGGAGTGGCTTTGTTGTGTGCCGCTCTGAAGTGGCATCGTGTTCAGGCTTGACCTTTTCGGATGAATAAGCAGTATGATTTATCTTGACGATAGAAGAGCCTCTTGTATATGATATGTCCCATATGAGAAACAAAATACTTCTTGTTGAAGATTCCAAGGCCGTACAGCAGATGTACAGAAACAAGCTGACGATCGAGCAGTTTCAGGTCACGACTGCTGATAACGGGATGGAGGCTGTCAAAAAACTCTCTGAAGATGAACCCGACCTCATACTTCTTGATCTTATGATGCCTATTATGGACGGGTATAAGGTTCTTCAGGTTGTGAAGACAAATCCCAAGCTCGCCAAGATTCCAGTGCTGGTGTTTTCAGCAAAAGGCCAGCCGGAAGAAGTTGAAAAAGCATTGAATCTTGGAGCTTCAGGATATATTGTAAAATCTACTACAAAACCAAACGAAGTTGTTGAGAGGATTAGAGCTGTGATGGAGCAGCAGCCGGAAGAGCAGACCGTAAAGCATTACTCTATAGAGATAAAAGAAGATGTCTATGATGCAAAAAAATTATCCGAGGATTTCAAGCTGCGTAATTTTACCTGTCCGACCTGTAAGGTGCCCATGGTCCTTGATCTTATTCCCGACTTTTCTCACGACACTCCCTGGTTTTCGGGGACGTTCCTGTGCCCCCGTTGTAATAAGTAATCTTTTCCGTTTTGTATCGAAGCGTGATTCCATGCCAAAAAAAATGAACCTGAAAGAGTTAACAAAAGATGAAATACATGCCTTTATGAGCAGTTCCGGGTTATCCAGATTCCGGGCAGACCAACTCATTCACTGGATCTATGCAAAAAAAGTATCAGACATAAATGAAATTACGGAATTCTCCAAAGGCTTGAGAAACTCGTTACGTAACCGCTCGTATATAAGCGGTTTGAAGCTTGAACGGTATTTGAAATCTACGGATGGAACGCAAAAATTTCTTTTTTCTTTGGAAGACGGGCATACCATAGAAAGCGTGCTCATTCCTGATGACAACCGCCTGACCCTGTGCGTATCTTCACAGGTCGGCTGTGCATTCAGCTGTGCCTTTTGTCAGACCGGAAAAAGCGGATTGTCCCGAAATCTGAAAGCGTACGAAATCGTTGATCAGATTCTGACCGTTCAGAAAGGGATACAGTCTGGCGATAAAATTAGTAATGTTGTATTTATGGGCATGGGGGAACCATTGGCGAATGTTCACGAAGTCGTTGAAGCGCTCTGGAGAATCGTTTCGTTCGTCGGCATATCCAAAAGAAGGATAACCCTTTCAACAGTGGGAATAGCTCCGGCCATAGGACTTCTCGCCGCGCATGCCCCTGAGATTAATCTTGCCATATCTCTTAATGCCACTACAGACGCTATCCGGCAGACAATTATGCCGGTCAATAGGCGTTACCCTCTGAAAACCGTTTTAGACGCTTGCAGGATCTTCCCTCTCAGACCACGACGCAGGATTACCTTTGAATACATTTTAATTGGAGGAATAAATGATTCAGCAGATGATGCGCGGCGTCTCGTGAAACTTTTAAGGCATTTTCCCTGCAAGATCAATCTCATACCGCTAAACCCCATTGCGGATAGTATGATGCATCCCCCTTCTGAAAAGAACATAGAGCAATTTCAGAATATCCTTGTGCAGAAACAGATGACGGCTATAGTGAGAAAAAGCAAGGGACAGGATATCAATGCTTCCTGTGGACAACTGAGAGGGTCCACCCGGCGTCGTAAGACCAATGCTTGAGAACTTCTTGAATGGAATTCCTATGTGCCAGTCGGAAGGTACGTATTAACCAGTTTCAGTAGCTCATGTGTTTGAATTGGTTTCGTAAGGTAGGCATTTGCACCAATCGAAAGTGCTCTTTTTCTGTCCTCTTCCGCACCTTCAGTTGTAATTATAATAATAGGGATACTCTTAAATACAGGATTATCCCTGACAAGACTTACCAGCTTCAATCCATCCATGACCGGCATATTGATGTCCGCAAGAATGATATCAATTTTGGCCGAGGACATCTTTTTGAGAGCATCGACACCGTCTGCAGCTTCAATGACGGTTGAATTCGGAATTCGTTTCATTGCAAAACTCAAAAGCTGTCTCATGGTTGGTGAGTCCTCAACGATAAGAATATTCGGCATAACAGTAAATATATTCTCCTTCTACTATCGTGGTTTTTCTTTGAGAAGATCTAGAAAGCTCTGGATTGTGGTTAATTTTCGTTCCGACTGTGTATAGAGCTTCGATGCGAATATCGCGGTTGCCGCATGACCCGCCAACAGGTTAAATAACTCATAGTCCATAGTGGAAAAATCTTCTTTCTGGATCAGAACCGTATAAATCGCAATGACTCCGATAACATGTTCTTTTATCTTCAGTGGAATGCATACGATCGGTTTCATGGGATCAAATGCCGGGTTTACTGACATATCATCGGCAAAATAACTTTGACCTTCTTTTGCAACAGTTCCAATAAGGCCATCGCCAAATTTGACGGTGGGAGCAGATTCCATATCAAGCCCCTCTCTTGCCACGGGAACAAGCTCATGTGTTTTATCATCAATGAGCAGGACAGCAAATTTCTCCGCACCAATTAAATTAATGACTATTTCCAGCACGATTCTGAGCACCTCTGAAAAATCAAGCGTGGAATGCAGTTGATAGCTCGCTACATAGAGATTTGCCAGATTGTTATTTTCTTCTTCTACTTCCAGGTACTTTGATGCAAAGTCCTTGTTCTCTTCTTCAACCTTGTTATACCGTTCTTTCAGAGCATGTATCTCCTGTTCAAGCAAGGCTATTCTGTCTTCATAAATTTTTGTGCGTGCTTCATCTCCTGATCTTTCAATGAGCTGCTCAAGGTGAGCAATTTTGTACCTGAGGCTTTCGTTTTCCTTTAAGAGGTCCTTGGTAAATTCCTCTCCTTTTCGAAACATCTGCAAAAATTCTTCAGCCTTATTCATAATATCAATCCTATTGCATGGATCAACCACATACTTATTTTCTCAAGTTTGAATTATTTACCACATCTATTATTTCCGATGGAATTTCTCCTATGGGCAACACCGTTTTAACAGCATTTGCCTTAATAGCTTCACCGGGCATTCCAAAGACAACGGCACTTTCTTCAGATTCCGCTATAGTATAACCGCCTTTTTCTTTTATTTCCAGCATGCCCTCTTTTCCGTCACTGCCCATTCCTGTCAGCACTACAGCAATTGAACGAAATCCAAAATGCTCTGCAACCGATTTCATCATCCGATCTACCGACGGTATGTATTTATCGGTTAGTCTTCCTTCAGTCAAGGAAATAGTAGGTTCTCCAGGACTTTTGTTTACGCTCATATGATATCCGCCGGGACAGATGAATACGGTTCCTGCTTTGATCTGTTCTCCATCCCTGGCTTCTTTGATACGCACAGCAGACAATTTATTCAGTCTCTCGGCGAGTGGGCCGGTAAATCCTCGTGGCATATGTTGCGAAATAAGCACTGCCGGACGAAAATCATCCGGGAACTTCGTTAATATAAACTGAAGAGCAGCCGGACCTCCCGTCGATGATCCAATGGTAATAATCTCTATTTCGCTTTCAGTTCCTTTATCCGGAACTGCAAAGAAAGTGCCTGATTCCCTCTCAAATTGCTCAAGATTCTTGCTCAACACGTCAAGTCTTATGCCTCGAATACCGGCAATTTTTCTCAGAAGATCCTTTTCAATATTCTTCAACTCGACTGACGCACGTTTTGTGGGTTTTGCTACGAAATCGACCGCACCGAGCTCAAGAGCCTTAAATACTATCTTGGAATCGCTGTGAGAGCTGACCATAATGACCGGTGTTGGTTTTTCTTTCATTAGCCAACGTAAAAAACTGAAGCCATCCATTTCAGGCATCTCAAAATCCAATGTGATAATATCCGGTTTATAGCGCAG
>JBFGJU010000020.1:0-15690 GCA_041577035.1 Thermodesulfovibrionales bacterium
CAAGACAAAGAATTTTGGAAGAAAATCTCTTAATGAAATAAAGGAAATTATTGAGAAAATGGGGCTGCATCTCGGCATGAAAATTGACCAGGATTCCCTGCAGAAAGAGGCTGTCAGGCCGGGAGGAGAGTAAGGCGATGCGTCACCGTGTTGATGGCCGATTATTTGGAAGACCGTCTAATCAGAGAAAAGCCCTGTTAAAGGGGCTGGTGACTGCGCTCTTCGACCATCAGCGAATTGAGACGACCGTAGCCAAGGCAAAGGAGGCCAAACGTATAGCAGAGAAAATGATAACATTCGGAATCAGGGGCGACCTGCATGCAAAGAGGCAGGTCTTTGCATATATTCCTGACAGGTCCGTTGCGTCAAAACTGTTTAGTGAGATTGCTCCCCGCTTTGCCGGTCGAAACGGTGGTTATCTAAGGATAGTCCAGACCAGACAACGGTTAAAAGACTCATCTTCCATGGCAATACTTGAGTTTATAGATTATGAAGCTGTACGACAGCCGAAAGGCAAGGCCAAGAAACAGGAAAAGACGGAAAAAGAAGAGAAGACAGAGAAGAAGGTAAAGGCGGCAAAAAAGGAAAAAACTGAAAAGAAAGCAAAACCGGCAAAAAAAGAAGAGCAGAAAGATCTGAAGCAGGAAAAAGCCGCAGGGAAGAAGCCAAAGAAAACCGCGAAGTCCGCCAAAAGCAAAAAGGAAGATAAGGAATAATGACTGATATCATGATTGGAATCGGGATCATTGCGGTATGGATAGTGCTTCAGCTCTACGTCTTCCCCAAGCTCGGTGTGCCGACATGAGCAGTTCCGCCTAAAGGCTCGGACGAGCCTGACAAAAACTGCAGGACGTAATTACACTGAACAATAAAAGCTTTTACATGCCTTAAAATACTTTTCGTAATCTGTCCTTAGGATGTAAACTCTCATGCCTCTTTTTTTGGTTTTCTATATTTATTCTCTCGCAGAGAGCACAAAGAACAGATAAGATAGCATATGAATTCCTGAGAGGGGAATTCATATGCTACTCTCACCCTTCGGGAACATAATAAAATAATGTGAATGAATAAGGACCATGGGGATGGTATTATAGCCAGAACTATTGAGCGAAGCGAAATCAGGATATCTACTGATTTCATCTCTCAGGAAATTAGTAGATGCATATCACTCTGAGAGCTCTGCGGGCTCGAGCGATTGAAGGGAGCGGGCGAGAGTTTGGTTTTAAATCTCCAAAAGCACGATTTTTTACATTGACTGCATAACGTGTGCAACTCAGGAACGCAGGGTCACTTTCGAGGATCTGATTCCGAACAGAAAGAACTTGATCCATTCGAACCCCAGCAGCAGTAACTCCCTTTCACTTACCATTATCTTATCGAGAATATCAGGGCGTATCCGGTACCTTTTGAGAAATGTGCTCTCAAATACGAACTGTTTAAACCTATCAATGTTGTAGCACGCCATGAAAGCCATCTGAAACCTCCTGTCTTCAAATCCTTCAGGTCCCCAGGGGTTTGACCTGAAAAGAATATCCATCTCAGACCATGCGTCATTCATACGATTAAACGGCTCGATTTTCTGGCTTTGTATCCAGGTGGTGACTGTCCAGGAACGTTTCTGAAAATGCCCTTTGCAGATAGGCTGGGTCGTAAGAAAGTAGTATTCCTGAGGAGGGATCCCGGAAAGGGGTTTGATTAATACCGCCCGCTCAATCGGATACGTTCGGCATGTGTCAGGGCGGTCTTGATAAATACGGCACCCCTGCTTAGTCAGGAAGTAACACCTTTTTTCTGAGTCGTCTGACAGTTTCAGCATGAGTGAAGGAAACGAGGGATTGTCTTTTATGAACGTATCCGTATATGTGTCAAGGAAGGAGCCCGAGGACATGCCGAGATTACGCTTCATACGCAGCACGTCATACGGATACAGCGTAATATTTATATTCCTGCAGCAGTGCGTAAAACATTTTACTGCGTTATGGCAGTCGAACGAAAAAGTGCTATTACCGAGCGATTTCTTTTCTTTCAGATACTCATCATCTGAATCAAGCAGGTTTATCATCTGAGCTGATTATATCGGCTTTCATGCATGCTTCTCTGATTCTTCTTTGTCGGAGAGGTCCAAGTCATCAAAGCAGCCGGCAGGGCATCCGCGGCAGGTATATGCCCGTGAAAGGACATCGTCAGATGCTCTGGGCACGTGGCAGTTCATGACATGCTCTTTATACTGACCGGTTGCTCTATCCCACCAGTTGAACTTTTTTCTGCAATACGGACACTGTTTCATCCCATTCCCCGATACCGTCTGTCTGCCGCTGTGTATGCGGCTGTTATGGCCTTCTTTAGTCTACCACTTAAAAAAATACTGCCGCAAGAGCATACTCCACAGGGAAAACACGTTCAGAGAAAAGAGAAGAGAACGACACTGTTTTTTTGTAAGCATTTCCGTGCTTCCGAGGCTGGATACCTCTATGCTATACAGACGTATCCGTCATGGATATGAGCGGAAGGTACGCCGTGAACGTGGAACCCTTTCCTAACGCACTCCTGGCAGTTACATAACCGCCGTGCTCTTTTAATGTATCGCAAATCATAAATAAACCAAGCCCTGTTCCTTTCCCTTCGGCTTTTGTCGTGTAAAAGGGCTCAAAAATGCTTTTTATATTTTCTTCGGGGATTCCTACGCCCGTATCGGACACACTGAAATACATATAGGTGCCCTTTTTAGCGAATGATGGCAACTCAGGGTGATCATCAGTAATTTCCACGCTGCCGGTTCTGAGAGTGATCACTCCGCCATCAGGCATTGCATCTTTAGCATTGAGGAGTAGATTCATGATCAGCTGATCAATCTTTCCCCTGTCAGCTTCAATAAAAGGTAGCGAATGGTCGAATATCTTAATAATCTCAATGTCGGAGAGGAGCCTCGAAAACATGTCGACGGTTTCCTCAAATGCAGTATTAATGTCGAATGAGGATACATTGAGTTTTCCTCTGCGGGCAAAGTTCAGTAATTTCGACGCGAGAGATGCACCCAATTGTGTTGAAGACTCTATAAGTCTCAGTTTTTCAAGGGATTCATGCGATAGGGTCTCCTCATCCAAGAGGAGAAGCTGGGTGTTGCCCATTATTAATGTCAGGACATTATTGAAATCATGAGCTATTCCCCCTGCAAGAATGCCGATCGACTCCATTTTCTGAGAGTACAACAACTGCGCATGAATCTTCTTTTTTTCGGATATGTCACGATGAATAGATTGAATGATACGATTCTCGTCAACGGTTATGGCCTTTGAGCTGATTTCAACATCCATAAGAGACCCATCTCTCCGGTACTGTTTGGTTTCATATATGAGCGACTCCCCTTTTAATAATCGTGACAAGCGTTCTCTGAAGAGCGGTTTATTCTGCTCGACCTCCAGATTCTCCAGGTTAATCCCCAGCAACTGACCGTCATCGTATCCGAGCATGCGCGAAGCCTGATGATTTGTATCAATAATCATCCCATTCTTGTTATAGAGTATTATTCCATCGTTCGCATTTTCGTAAAGGGTCCGAAGTAACTGTCCCGTAATTTCGAGATCCTTTGTCTGCTCGCGAACCAGTTTTTCCAGTGACGTCTGCTTCTGCTTCTGTTCGAACGCGGTGCCCCGTTTCTCAATGCCCTTCTCTACGATATTAAGCACATCTTTATGATCAAATGGTTTTATCAAATAGTCAAGCGCACCGCATTGTATCGCCTGCCGTGCGGTCTCAAGACTTGCATAGGCGGTTACCATGACAACCTCTGTATCCACGTTCATTTTTTTGAGTTCTCTTAGTGCTGAAATGCCATCCATCTCCGGCATCTTGATATCGAGTATCACAACATCAAAATGGGGTGTTTTCGAGATGATCTCCAGTCCTTCTTTCGCGGATGCAGCAGTCTTCACCGCATATTTTTCTTTCAGTATCATCCGGAGGGCCTCTCTCGGCCCCAGTTCGTCATCAATAATCAGGATATTATTCAGCGTTTTCGTATCCATAATCAACCCTGTTGTTTTGTCTCGGTCTGCGTATGCCGGGACTTCGGCGGTCATCGCAGACCGGGCTCTATTCCGTATCGCATATTATACAATCTTGCTCGTTGTTTATCCATGCGAAATTCGGACGGCTTCTCTGACCATCTGATTGGCATAACCCCATTCGTTGTCATACCAGCACATAAGCTTGATCAAATCTCCATCTACCACGTGTGTCATACTCATATCAATGGTAGACGCATGAGAATCTCCTATCATATCAGACGAAACCACGGGGTCATCCGTGATCCCGACAATTCCCCTGTATCGTGCTGTCTCTGATTCTTCTTTCACTATTCTGTTTACCTCATCCACTGTTGTATCTTTTTCTGACAGTATGACAATATCAGCAATGGATCCAACGGGAATAGGAGCTCGTATCGCTACTCCGTCAAACTTATCGATATACTGTGGAAGCACTCTCGTTGTTGCAAGCGCTGCACCTGATGACGTCGGCACAAAGTTCAATGCCCCGGCTCTCCCCCGCCGCGGCTTCTTGTTAAAACCGTCCACGATGTTCTGCGTTGCAGTATAGGCGTGGACAGTGGTCATGAGCGCCTTTTTAATGCCGATCCTTCTCCCAAGAATTTCGATGACCGGCGTTATGCAATTTGTGGTGCAGCTCGCACAGGATATGATTTTTTCATGCGCATCAGGCAGATTGACACCATGGACTACCGTAACGATATCATCATCCTTGGCAGGAGCAGACAGGAAAACCCTTCGTGCCCCGGCATGAAGGTGTTTTTCAAGTGTTGCCCGGGTAGTGAAAATTCCCGTGCATTCGAACACAACGTCAATGCCCCTATCACCCCAGGGAAGTCGTCCGGGATCTTTTTCACAGAGAATCTCATATCTCCTGTCCTCTATTATAAAACTGCGGCCATCGATACTGATATTTCGATTATATTTTCCGTAAACAGAATCGTATTTCAGAAGGTACGCAATGCTTTCAGGCTTCATGAGATCATTGACAGCGACCAGTTCCAATTCCGGGTTTTGGAGTATAATTTTAAATACTGCCCTTCCTATTCTTCCCATGCCATTAATCGCAACTTTTACCATACCGTTCTCCTTTCTCTTCCAGAGCCTTTGTCCTGTTCAATGCTCATGGTTTCTCCGAAGATAAACATTTCTGTGTGACCATGTATACACTTTTTATACCAGATGGTGAAAAATTCGTCCACGGAAAATCATGTTCAGAAATGCCGGGCACGAGTAAGACTGAATGCTGCGAAGCCTCTGATGATCATGCACATATGGCAGGAGCGATGCAGTATACGATTGCCGGGGAGACATGCCTCACGGAACTTGAACGTGGTGCCTGAAAAAGTCAACTATTACGGGAAGTTGCAGAATCCTACAGGTGATGCCCCGGCGGTATGTTTTATTTCCTGGAATAGAGCAAAAACGCTTGCCAGTGATTTTTCTCATAGGGTATACTTAATGACTAAGGACATTCCATTTCTCACACTTATACATGCGTATTGAAAAAATTGAACTCATAGGATTTAAGTCGTTCGCTGATAAGACCGCATTTAATCTTCATCCCGGTATTACCTGCATCGTTGGTCCAAATGGTTGTGGCAAGAGCAATATCGTTGATGCTTTCCGCTGGGTGCTTGGTGAACAGAGCGCCAAGAGTTTGAGAGGCGAAAAGATGGAGGAGGTTATCTTTAATGGTTCAACATTAAAGAAACCAAAAGGTATGGCTGAAGTTACCCTTGTCATTTCGGGCCTTAACGGCCCTGAGGGGGGCAATGGTGACGGCCAGAATGATATTATTTCTGCTTCTCGACGGCTCTATCGTTCAGGTGAAAGCGAATATATGATCAATAAGAGTCAGTGCAGGCTCAGGGATGTAAAAGATATCTTTCTTGATACCGGGCTGGATTTCAAAAGCTATTCGATTCTTGAGCAGGGAAGGATTGGGGAAATTCTGAATTCCAAACCTCACGAAAGAAGATTTATTCTTGAAGAAGTTGCCGGCGTAGTGAAATACAAGGTCAGGCGGGCAGAAGCCCTTTCAAAGCTCGAATCGTCGAGGAATAATCTGGTGAGAATCAATGATATCATTGCTGAAGTGAAGAAGCAGATCAGCATTCTTGATCGTCTGGCCAGAAAAGCTGAGCGGTACAAGAAGCTTTCAGATGAACTGCATGCTATTGAATTAAAGATGGCCAGAAAAGACTATGAGAGGATTAAGACTGCATACGAGCAGATAGTGAACGAGCTCACGCTCCAGAAGGAGAAAGAAACGGTCATGAAGACGGAAATGACCAACAGAGAAAACAGGACGCAGACGAGGCGGGTCGCTCTGCTGGACCGTGAAAAGGAATTCGAACAGTGCCAGAAAACCTTTCAGGAACTGGAACGGGAGATCGCTGAGATTGAGCGCTCGGCTGCTGTCTGCAAGAACGATATTGCAAACATGGCTGACTATACCCAAAGAATTGCACTCCAGGAAGAGGAGGCTGACGTCAAATCCCATGAAATATCCGAAAAATGCGAAGCACTGAAAATGAGTCATGAAAACCTTTTGAAGGAAATAGACTCGTATCAGGAATCCCTCAGGCAGAAAGCCGAGGTTCTCGAGTCAGTGGAGGATGCGGTGACTTCCCGGGAAGACCTTCTGGAGGACAAGAGGAGAGAAATTTTCAGGGTAACGGAGGAGTTGAGCGGACTGAGAAACGAGGTTGGTAAACAGTTAACGTTTTTGGAGGCCCATGAGAGGAGAGAGGCCTCCAATGTGAAAGATTCCGAAGATGCGAGAAAGATATTGTCTGAAATCGAAGGGTCTATCAGCAGGGTGGAATCAGAGATTCAAGGGATAAACAACGAAGTCCTGCTGCGAAGAGAAAAAAAGAGCGTATTGGTTCAGGAGCTGGAGCAGAGCGAAGAAAAGCTCTCCAGCCTCATGAGTTCTCTTGCAAAGGACCGTGAAGATAGTGCTTCCTGTATCTCCCGACTTGATTCTCTTAAGGAGATAGTCTATGACGTGCCGGCTCAGGAACTACTTTCATCCAGTGATACCGTGGGACTGCTCGGTGCCCTGTCAGATGTCATGGAGGTTGAAGTTCTCTATGAGCAGGCGATAGAAAGGGCCCTTGATGAGAAAGCGAATACCTTTATTCTTGAATCTTTTGATGATATTGAAAGAGCGATTGCGGTAGTAAAGGAAAAAGAAATCGGGAAGACATCATTTATTCCGGTGAACGCGCCTGCGATTCCGTTCGCGGGGTCTTTGCCGGATGGTATACTCGGCAGGGCGACTGACTTTGTGAAAGTGAAGGAAGGATTTAACGGGATTGTCAGCAATCTTCTCGGGACGATTATGATTACTCAGGATCTGAAGTCAGCATTTGCCGTGAAGGATACGGCACAGCAGTATATCATCGCAACTCTGGACGGCGAGATCGTGGAACCGTCAGGGGCTGTTATGGCGGGAACAGCTAAGGGTATTTTCCAGAGAAAGCGGGAAATACGAGAGCTTCAGGAGATGGTCGAAGCAAAAAGAGGTGTGATAGAAAAAACGAACAGTGAAATTTCGCTTTTACAGAGTGTTATTCATGAGAATAAAGAAGCGATAAAGGAAGTAGAAGCGTCAATAGTTGATATGGAAAAGGAGATGTCTTTGTCCAAGCTGATGGTGGAAAATCATATGGAAGATAAAGAGCGGGCAAACCGGAAACTTGCGTATCTTGCTATTGAAATAGAAGAAATCGCCCGGGAGACTATAGATCTGAAATCCAGCATGGAAAATGGCGAAACGCAGATGCGATTAACCGAAACGAAAAAGGCGGATAGTGAGCAGAATATCCTGCAATTACAGGAAGAGATCATGCGCAAAAAATCGGAGCTGGAGCAATGCCGTTCAGATGTTACGGATATCAAGCTGTTGACTGCGTCAACCAGTGAACGGATTGATGCGATAAAGAATGAAATTGAGATGTCTCATACCATGCTTGAAGATCTCAAGAATAGAAAACAGGCATTGATCAATGAGCGGGAGTCTCTGCGCTCCAAGAAAACGGAACGCGAAGCAGAAATGTCAGGATATGAAGAAAAACTGAAGAAGATGGTTTCTAAAGCAGATGTGCTTCGATCAGACTTGTCGCGAAAGAAAGAAGAGATTGATGCTGAAAATGAAGATCTGTTATCAGTAGAACAGGAACTGAGGACATTCAGACAGAACATCTCTGACATTACCTCCAGCATCTCCGGGAGCGATGTGGTGCGGGCTGAACAGAAAATGCGGATGGAAAATCTCTCTGAAACAATACGGCAGAATTATGGTCTTGATATCGATGCGATGGTCCTTGAAGAAGTAACACAGGAAGAGGAGGATCATCTCCTGTTTCTCAAAAGAAAAATAGAGGAGATCGGACCGGTCAATCTGGGCACTCTTGATGAATATGAAGAGCTACGCGATCGGTATGAATTTATGGTAAAACAGCAGGAAGACCTGCATAAATCGATCGCGGAACTCGAGGAAGCCATAGCAAAAATCAACAGCACGACCCGGAAAAGGCTGAGAGAAGCCTTTGAAGCATTAAAAACAAAATTTGGAGAAGTCTTCATGACACTGTTCGACGGTGGCCGAGCGGAACTTGTTTTAACGGATGAACACAATATTCTTGAAACCGGGATAGAAATTGTGGCGCAGCCACCGGGGAAAAAACTGCAGAATATTAACCTTCTGTCAGGTGGAGAAAAAGCGCTGACTGCCCTGGCATTACAGTTTGCGAGCTTTTTGATCAAACCTACACCGATGTGCATACTGGACGAGGCTGATGCCCCTCTTGATGAGACTAATACTGAACGGTTTACAAAAATGCTGATTGCGCTGTCAAAAGAGACACAATTCCTGCTGGTAACCCATAACAAGACAACAATGAATATCGCACAGCATCTCTACGGTATTACCATGGAAGAGGCTGGCGTTTCTAAGGTGATATCCATGCAGCTTGCAGAGGTCTAATGTGGAAAAAAGAAAAAGCGTTCGATTAAAAATAGATGGCAACCTGTGCGGGAAAATGGTAGTGAGAACGCAACTTGATATTATTGACATCAGCCAGACGGGAATTAGATTCAATTGTCTGAGAAGAATTAATACAAACAGCGCCTGTACGCTCACGTTGGAAAAGAGTGATGTTTCAGTTGACCTGCGGGGTCTTGTTGTGCGTTCTGTCTTGCGGCGTACCAAGGATGTGAAGGGGGCCAAGATGCCGTTGTATGAAGTTGCAGTGCATTTTGACAAGCTTGATGATGAGACGAAGAAGAATCTCGATCAGCTGATATCCCTTTTAAAAAATGGATAAGCTTCAGGCACTGTTACCCGGCAAGGTTTCTACAGAACCGGAAGATCTTTTCTGTTATGGGTTTGATGCTTCAGGGCTTGAAGCTGAACCCGCTGCAGTCGTATGGCCTCAGAGTGTTCAGGATGTTTCCACCATTCTGCAATTTGCATTTCAGCAGAGTATCCCGGTGATTTCCCGCGGTGCTGGAACCGGCATGACCGGGGGAACGGTCCCGTCCAAAGGGTCAATTATACTCAGCCTAGAAAAGATGAATAAAATACTGGAAATTGACACGGAAAATATGACCGTGCTTGTCGAGGCAGGCGTCATTAATGGCCGGCTCCAGGAAGAACTCAGACGGCATAACCTTTTTTATCCTCCGGATCCGACGAGCATGCACTATTGTACGATCGGCGGGAATGTTGCTGAAAACGCCGGCGGCCCGAGAGCGCTTAAATATGGCGTTACCGGAGACTACGTCCTGGGTCTCGAGGTGGTTCTTTCTGACGGCAGGATTGTCACTACCGGTGTCAAGACAGTGAAGGGTGTGGTCGGATATGATCTGTCGCGTCTTATTGTTGGCTCTGAGGGTACACTCGCGGTTGTTACGAAGATACGCCTCAGGGTACTGCCGCTTCCTGAAGATTGTATCACTCTGCTCGTTCTGTTCAAGGAGCTGGAGCGGGCAGGGGATGCTGTAAAGAACATTATTGCGGGCGGCCTTGTCCCGAGCACCCTTGAATTTCTTGATCATGAAGCATTACAGGCGATTGAACACTTCAAGCCTATAGGCCTTCCCGGAGATGTACAGGCATTACTGCTCGTTGAACTGGATGGTCACCCTGCGGTAATAACACGGGAGTCTGAGCAGTTAGGGAGCATCTGCAGGAAACTGGGCGGAGAAGTCATCATGGCCGAAGACGAGCGGTCACGAAAAAGGCTCTGGGATGCCCGGCGGGCGGTCTCTCCTGCATTGTTCCACCTGAAGCCGGGAAAAATGAATGAGGATATTGTGGTCCCGCGAAACAAGATTACTGAAATGCTGAAGACCCTTAAAACATTATCCGCTGAAGCCGGCATAACCATAGTCAATTTCGGACATGCGGGGGACGGGAATATTCATGTCAATCTCATGGTGGATAAGAACGATCAGGATGAATATGAAAAAGCTGTGCAGCTGATCACCGAGATCTTCAGGGTGACGCTTGAACTCGGAGGGACTATTTCAGGAGAGCACGGAGTAGGGCTTACAAAATCTGATTATATTTCTCTCGAAATAAAACCGGACGTGCTCAATTTGATGAGAGAGATAAAGCAAGTCTTTGATCCCCGGAATATTCTCAACCCGGGCAAGATCTTTCCATGAAGATTCAGTAGGCCGGCAGAATGGAACACCCTCTCACGCTCATTCTTATCATTGCAGGAGCGTTCTATATATTCGGTTATTATCGGCGTTTCTTTGTATATGCAGGTATTCTTTTTCAGTGCAGCTATCTTTTGATGCGCGGTGCCCAGCTTGGAAGATTGCCGCTGGTCGGACCGCATGACACGCTTTGTTTTCTGTCTGCTTCTCTTGCCGTGTTTGCCGTGCCTGTGGCGTATCAGGTTCGAAACAGAAAAAGATTTCAGCACGGGATAGTCGCGCTGGTAGTTTTCTTTATGGGCTTGTCACTGATGTTTCAACCGCATACGATGCCTCTTCCCCCTGTTTTGCGGACGTTCTGGTTTGAAACCCATGTTGCCTTTTCTTTTTTTTCGTATGCTCTTTTTGGTATTGCCGCGGTCCTGGGAGTGCTGTCGCTTGCCTATGACGGTGGTGCACCCGAAGATGTTCAGTATACGGCGATTTTGGTGGGATATTTCTTTTTTTCGATTGGTATGATTTTCGGCGGGATCTGGGCATATTATGCATGGGGCACGTACTGGCTGTGGACTCCCAAAGAGATCTGGACCGTCATGGTATGGCTGTTTTATGGTTTCTATCTTCATGCACGGTTAACCTCCTGGTGGTCGGGCAGGCCTCAGGCGATTCTCGGTATTGTCGGTTTCGGGATCGTTCTGTTTACCTATCTTGGAGTAAGCTTACTCATGAAGAGCTCGCATGCCTTTTAACACGGATTAGGGTAAACAGTGAAAAGCACGGAGAAAGAATGAATATGTTCAAAAAAGTATTTGCCTTTTTTCTATCACTGAGAACTACCATATGGCTTTTCATATCGCTTTTATGCCTCTTTTTATATGGCGCGCTGATTATGCCGGCACGGGCGGAGTTTCAGGGACTTTTTGTGAAGCCTCTTTTTGTCTGGATGAACGAACATTCATTCACGGTTACGTGGTGGCTGTGGGGATCTATTGTTGCGTTGGCTTTTTTGACGGCAAACACCGTGATATGCAGCATTGAGTCTCTCATGAAAAGAAGATCGGCCCGGCAGTGGCTGCTGATTATATCTCCCCAGGTGGTACATATCGGATTCCTTTTTATTCTTCTCGCACATCTCCTGAGTTCTTACGGCAATTATAAAGCTACTGCATTTGCCTATAAGAATACGGTTTTGCCGCTGCCGACCGGTGTTGACGTGATGTTTAAAGAACTCAGGATAGATGTTTCTCCAGCTGGTTTTGTGCGTGACTGGGCAGCCGACATACAGTATTTTCAGAAGGGAAGACATATCAAAGATGACAGGATCATGCCGAACAGTCCTTCTTTTATAAAAGGATTCGGGATTTACATAAAGACTGTCCGTGCTGCGCCATTCCCTGTCGCGGTTATAGAAATAAGCCGGGATCCGGGCGCATGGTCTGCGCTTCTGGGAGGGATATTCTTCACAGTCGGTATGATGACGCTCTTACTGCTGAAAATCAGAAGGGAAGAAGCCGTAGCAGAAGTCAGAAGTCAGAAATCAGAAATCAGAAGTCAGAATGTTGAGCCTTGAACGTTAATCGCAAAGCGCAAAGCGCGTAGTGCATAGCGTAAAAAACTCCCCGCCTTTGGCGGGCTAAGGCTGAGGTTAAGGTTAAGGCCAAGACATCCCGTAAAGTTGCAAAGCGACCACGGGACAAGGAATTAGAAGTAATTAGTGAACGTTGAACATTGAACTTAAAAACCGTAATTTGTGATTCGTAATTCGTGATTAGTGACTGGAACCAGAAACCCGAAACCTGACACCCGGAACTGGTAATTCGTAATTGGTAATTAGTGTGACATGAATCGTGTATCCTGAGACGTGCATCTTGAATCCTGCATCCCGTATCGTGTATCCTGCGGTGTGAAACGTGTGTCCTGCATCTTGAGTCTTGCATTTTGAATCCTGAATCCTGTGACATGAATTGTGAGACGTGTGTCGTGTATCTTCTTGACAAAGAATCATAGTAACTCATATAATCTTTTCATCGATCATGGGAAAAGACGTTCAGGAACTCTATGAGCTTGGTAATAAGCTCTTTGAAGAAGGCAAGTTCACTGATGCTGAGCCGGTTCTCAAAGATGTCATCGTTATAACCCCCAAATATGCTGATGTCTATAATAAGCTGGGCATTATCAGCAATCTGAACGGGGATCTCAGGTCCGCTGCAGGATATTTTGAAAAAGCCCTTGAATTGAACCCGAGATACACTGAAGCCTCTTTAAACCTGGCGGTTACCTACAACGATCTCGGAGAGTTCAAAAAGGCACAGGAGGTCTTTTCAATGGCAGCTCAGATCGCCCATCCTGATCCTAATGCTCTTGATCCCTTTATAGCAGGAAAACTCGCTAACGAACACTATAAAGTGGGGAATATTTATCTGCAGTTCAATATGAATGACGAAGCGATTGAAGAGTACCGAAAAGCGATCAAACTTCATCCAAAACTCGCAGATGTTCATACAAAACTTGGTATTGCCCTCAGAAACAGGGGCAACAAAGAAGAGGCTATTGTCCATTTTGTAAAGGCGAAAGTCATTAATCCGCACTATGGCCAGGCGTGGGTACAGCTTGGGCTGAGTTATTACATGGAAGGGCTTACCGGCCTTGCGTATGAAGAGTGGGAAAAGGCACTGGAGTTTAATCCTGAATTTAAGGAAGCAGAAACCTACCTGAAACTTCTGAAAAAAGAGGAACAGTAAACCGGGTGTCCCTGCTCGACGTACGGGATCTCACCATCGGTTTCAGATCAGCTGATCATCGGGTCCCGGTTGTTTCGAACCTGAGCTTTTCTATTGAAGAATCTGAAATCTTCGGGCTCGTCGGCGAGAGCGGATGCGGGAAAAGCATAACAGCACTCTCCATTATGGGCATTCTGCCGCAACACGCGTATGCAGAGGGCACGATCATCTTCAAGGATACCAATCTGATCGAACTCGACCGGGAGTCGATGCGCAAGATCAGGGGCAATGAAATCTCGATGATATTTCAGGAACCAATGACATCTCTGAATCCGGTACTTACGGTGGGATATCAGATTGCAGAGGTGCTTATGACCCATCGCGGAATGAAAAAAAAAGAAGCTATGGACAAAGCGGTTGACCTCCTCGGCGCAGTGCAGATGCCGTCGCCTGAGATACGGCTGAAAGAATATCCGCATCAGCTGTCAGGCGGCATGAGACAGCGGGTCATGATAGCCATGGCAGTTGCCTGCAGCCCGTCGCTCGTGATCGCAGACGAGCCGACAACCGCTCTTGATGTTACTATCCAGGCTCAGATATTGGAATTGCTCCACAGTTTGAGACAGGAGCGAAACGTGTCGATTTTACTCATCACGCATGACCTGGGCATCATAGCAGAGAACACATCACGCGTGGCGATCATGTATGCCGGCAGGTTTATGGAGATGGCTGTCACCGAGGCGATTTTCAATGATACAAAGCACCCGTACACAAAGGGTCTTTTAGAGTCCCTCCCGAAAGAAAAGGGGGTTCCGCTGAATCCGATACCGGGCTTTGTTCCCCGTGCGGAAGAACTGCCCAGTGGATGTCGTTTTTCTGATCGATGTTCGTACGTGATTGACCGGTGCAGGGCCACGGAACCGGAATTCATTGAGGTTTCCTCCGGCCACTTCGCGCGATGTATTCGGATAGAAGAGATTACATGGAAGTCCTGAAAGCGATTTCTTTAAAAAAATATTTCAAGACTAGGAAAAAATTCAAAGGGAGCGATGGACTTGTCCGGGCAGTTGACGGTATTGACTTTTCTCTTCATGAGGACAGCATAATCGCTCTTGTGGGAGAAAGCGGGTGCGGCAAATCAACGGTTGCCCGACTTGTTCTGAAGTTACTGAAACCGACTTCGGGAAGCATTCTGTTTAAAGGACACGACATCCTCGAGTTTGATAAACACGCTTTAAAAAAATTCAGAAAATCAGTCCAGATCATTTTTCAGGACCCTTTTGCATCGTTGAATCCGCGAAGAACCGTATATAACACGATAGCAGAGCCTCTGAAGATCCATAATCTTGCGACCCGGTCCGGAATGAAAGACGCGGTTTCAGAAATCCTGGGGAAAGTCGGGCTCAGGCCTGATATTCTGAACCGGTATCCTCATGAATTCAGCGGCGGCCAGCGACAGAGAATATGCATTGCGCGGGCACTGGCTGTGTCACCGGAGGTCATTGTTGCAGATGAACCGCTTTCAGCTCTGGACGTCTCAATACAGGGACAGATTATCAACCTGCTGACAGACCTGAAGAATGAAACACAGATCGCGTTTCTCTTCATCAGCCATGATCTGAAGGTTGTGCACTATTTCAGCGATACGGTAGGTGTCATGTATCTGGGGAAGATTGTTGAATATGCAAAAACAGAAGACCTCTTTGAAAAACCGCTTCATCCCTATACCGTTGTTCTTATGGAATCAGCACCAAAGGTTGAGCGGGATCGCTATGGAAAAATACACAGCGCTCCGCTGAAAGGCGAGGTCCCGAGCCCTCTTGATATCCCGCCGGGCTGTCCGTTCCATCCCCGGTGTTCGAAAAAGTTCGATCCCTGTGACCGAATTGTCCCGGAACTAAAGGAATCTCAGGGCAGACAGGTCGCATGCCACCTCTGGAATTCGTACTGAACCATCAATCGTCACGAGCCCTCATTATTCATAAACGATGAAGGCGGAATATAGTGCTCTCGCTCATTCCTGCCTGCCGGCAGGCAGGCTCGCTGCGCTCCGAGGCTTTTGCCTTTTGATCTCAGAGAAACATGCTGTCGGAATATCGGCAAAAAAATCCGCTTGAATACTATACCCCGCATTATTTTTCTTCGATTTGTCTGAAATTTGTGAATTATGTGGGCTAGGTGCATCCCTTTTTATCAAAAAAAAGGGCCTGGTATTTCCAAGTCCTTTTATGCGTGGATCGATCGAC
>JBFGJU010000021.1:0-15163 GCA_041577035.1 Thermodesulfovibrionales bacterium
CCATTCACCTTTTAGTTACCTAGTTCCACTGTTGTGCTGTTAATTCTTGAATATGCGTTATTTACCTGGGAACCAGTGCTTCTCAGCATGAGAATCACAACGATTACCACGAGGAGCAGCATAAGGGCATACTCAGTAAGGCCCTGCCCACGCTCATTCTTCCCGTCTCGCAATAATGTTGTTTGAAGAAACTTATTAATTCTAGCCACCACCACCCGACTGTGTACCAACAGCACTATTGATTCTTGAAAACGCGTTATTAATGTTCTTTCCCGTACCCTGGAGCATCGCAAAAACAACAAGCGCAATCAGGATCAGGAGAAGCGCATACTCCACGAGCCCCTGCCCGCGTTCATTTCTCAGGGCACGTGTGAATTTCCTGCTGATCTTTTTTAAAAACTTCATTTTTACCTCCTCACTGGGTTTTATCGAAACATCATGGTTATTTATCTGAAAATTGTGAGAATAATCACCTCCTTTGAGCTCTACTTACATTAAGTTTTCGCATAATATTGTCATATAATAAATTATATGACTCTAAACTTACCCCTTTTTCTATTAAATGTCAAGCAATTTTTACAGATATTCATACAATATTCGCAAATTTTTGTATAATTGCGCAACTGTTAATAGACTTAATTTTGGTGATTGTTGCCATGCGAAACACAATAAAAAAGTGTCTGTCATGAGATAGTTTTTTTGGTCAGAGCATGCCATCAATGCTGATAAAAGCCCTTCGTGGCCCATCGGGATGTGGCTTAAGGTGGCTGCGTTGTCTTGCCTATTCCGTGACAGGTGTTATTATATAGAAGTGATGGCACAGAAATAATCAGGATGATGTCATGCGTAAGAAATTATACCTAAAAGCGGGTGACCGGGTTAAGCACCGTAAATACCTTAGATGGGGAGAAGGAGAAGTTGTTGAGGAACGGCATTCTGAGCTTATTGGCGGTTTCTGTATGGTGAGAGTACTTTTTGACGATGGAAATGAGCGGTGTTTTATCAATGACCTTAACCATCAATGCTGTTGCTATTACTCAGGACTCAGACTTATCTGAATTATTGAAGAAAAGAATTAGGGTTATCGCTGTAAATCTCTATTCTTAATGAAATTTCTTGACAATTGTCCGCTATAATGATTTAATTGCTGTATGGCTTCTTCCTTACGGTTGTACAATGAGGCAACACCCTCTATACTGGTTGTTGATGATATGCCTTCAAACCTCGAACTGCTTGAGGCAATTTTTCAGAAAGCAGGTTTTTCGGTTTATAAAGCATCAGATGCGTCATCCGGGCTGAATATTTTTGCCAACAACCCTGTTGATTTAGCTGTTCTTGATGTTATGATGCCCGGCATGAATGGCTTTGAGCTCTGTAAAACACTCAAGGATCTGTCTACACAACACTATTGTCCTGTCATCCTGCTTACCGCGTTGGATGATTCCGAGAGCAGGATACAGGGCCTTGAAGCTGGCGCTGATGATTTTATCAGCAAGCCATTTAATACGTCAGAATTGATCACAAAAATCAGGTCGCTTCTTAAGCTGAAAGAGCTCCACGAAGAGCGCGATCATTCAGAAAATATTATTATGACGCTTGTTGTTGCTATGGAGGCGCGAGATCCATATACCACAGGACATTCAACACGGGTCGGGAATCTGTCAAAGGAGTTCTCCTCATTCCTCGGGTTCTCCGAAAAAGAACAGGCAATCGTGAGAAAAGCAGGAATCCTGCACGATATCGGGAAAATGGGTATTAGTCAATCCATATTGTGTAAACCAAGTACACTGACAAATAATGAATCAAAATTAATTAAAAAGCATACGATTGTGGGTGAAGAGATATGCCGGCCTCTCATGTCAATGCGATCGATTTTACCGGGCATCAGATTTCATCATGAACGATGGGATGGGAGCGGATTTCCTGATGGGCTAGCGGGAGAAGAGGTGCCGATGATTGCACGTATGCTTTCCATACTCGATTCATTTGATGCAATGGTATCAGCTCGTCCGTATCGGCCGAAAAAAACGGTGTATGAGGCATTGCGGCTCATGGCATCTGAAAAAAATCATGGCCAATGGGACCCGGAATTATCCACAGCGTTTCTGACCATGATGAATACCAAGGCAGCAGAGGGATATCAACATGTTTAATATAGCCATCGCAGGCGGAGGCATAAGCGGGAGCGCGCTCATTTCGCTCTTGCGAAGTGATCCTTCGGCAAATCTCATCGGCATATATGAAGAAAAGCAGGAGGCCCCGGGAGTGGTTCTTGCGAGAAAATGGAATATCCCCGTGTTCCCGGAAATAAAGAAACTTATTGCCGCCAATCCCGAAATTGTTATTAACGTGACCGGCAGCACTGACCTGAGCAATGAAATCAGAAAAGGCTCTGAGGGCAAGGTCGAAGTTATTGAAGGGATCGGAGCACGGCTGTTATGGGAAATCATAGAGAAGCAGAAACGGGCGAAGATTGAAGTCATAAAAACATCGGCAGACCAGAAAGTGTTATATGAGCTTGCGGCACGGCTGGGATCAAGTGAAAACATGAAGGGCTTCTGTGAAATGCTTCTTCTCAAAGCACTGGAAATGACCGATGCCCCTGCCGGTAGTATTGCGTTGTATGAGAACCGAGAGTTGAAATTGATGGCATCGAAAGGCCTGAGCCGAAAATTTACCGGCACATCGTCGTGGAACGTCATGACAGAGGGACTGAAAGAGCAGGTATTTGTGAGGAAGGAATATCTCGAAGTGTATGACACACTGGAGAGTGATTTTGTGAACAATCCTGCTGTTGTTAACGAAAAAATACGGGCTCTTCTGGTCTGTCCGGTATTATTAAGGGGCGAAGTTGCGGGGATATTATATATTAATGACTTCAAGCCGCGTCAGTTTTCTGAAAGGCAGAAAAGAACACTTGGCCTGACAACAGGCTTGATAGCTCTGGCAATTGACCGCTTTGCACTGATCAGGGGACTGGATGAATTCAGACTGAAGTTTTCCAGCCTTATTGAATCAAGCAATGATGTTGCGATTGTTACTGATTCCCACGGGCTTATCGTATCCAGCAATCGAGCCGCGAGCGACATGCTTGGATATGCACAGGAAGAAATAATCGGGAAAACAATAACCTCAATAATCAGAAATGGCGATGCGGCTGATTCCATTCATAAGGCTCTCGAAAAAAAGTCTTTCGTAAAGGGTTTTGAAATTACGATGATGGATGCGAAAGACAGAAAGTTCGATGTCACGCTTAACGCTGCGCTTTTACAGGATAGTCACGGCAACGAGTTCGGAACCATTTATCTCGTACGCAGTCTCCAGGAGGAAATTGATTTAAAGAACGCACTGGATACGAAGACGCGGGAGCTTGAAGAACTGAATAGAAACCTCGAAAAGAAGGTGATGGAAAGAACCGAGGAACTTGAAAGGACCAATAAAGAGCTTGAAAGAATGAATGATTTAAAAGGCCGTTTTATAGCCAATACCAGTCATGAACTGAGGACCCCCCTAAACTCAATTCTGGGCTTTTCCGATGTTTTGAAGGAAAAAACATTTGGCCCGCTTACCGACGATCAGGACAGATATGTGAAAAACATTCATTCTGCCGGAAAACATCTGCTGGAACTCATCAATAATGTGCTTGATATCGCAAAAATAGAGGCCGGCAAGTATGAAATGATGTACGAAACATTTCTGGTTACGGATCTGACAGAGGACGTGCTCAATATTATGATGCCGGTAGGACAGAACAAATCCATCGAGATTGCGGTCCAGGTAGACGAGAATATCAATTCGATAACTGCTGACCGGGTAAAGATCAAACAGGTTTTATATAACCTGCTGTCAAATGCAATCAAATTCACGCCCGAAGGCGGGCAGGTCGGAATACAGATATCACATGAAACAATGACCGATCGTGGAAATATATGGATTGATGACGCATCTGAATATATAAAGTTTTCTGCTTGGGATGAAGGAGTCGGCATCAGTCCAGATGACAAGGTCAGGATTTTTGATGAATTTGAACAGGTGGACACGACCCTCTCCCGGGAATCAGGCGGTGCAGGACTAGGGCTTGCGCTTTGCAAGAAACTGGTTGAGCTGCATGGTGGTTCTATTACGGTTGATAGCACGCTTGGCAAAGGAAGCACATTTTCTTTTACTATTCCGCTTTCTTCCCCGGTTGAATCGGCACAGGCGGAAGAACCGCAGGCTATCAGGCTCAATTTCCCATGGATGAAAGAAGAAGCACCGTTGATTCTCGTTGTTGAAGACGATCCTGCCACATCTGAACTGCTGACACTCCATCTGTCCCAGAATGGTTATAAAGTAGCGCATGCCTTTGATGGTGAAGAGGCTATAGAAAAGGCGAGAGATTTAAAACCCTTTGCGATTACTCTCGATGTTATGCTTCCCAAAAAAGATGGCTGGGAGGTGCTCCAGGCACTGAAGAGCGATCCCAATACGGCTGATGTGCCTGCGATCATTCACTCAGTTGTTGATAATAAAGACCTGGCATTTGCACTCGGTGCGACTGATTATCTTTTAAAGCCTCTTGACAAGAATGCCCTGCTGTCGAAACTTGAAGAAATCAATATTACAAAAGGGAAGCTCACGTTGCCGATATCGATTCTGGTTATTGAATCAGAAGAGAGTGTTGCGAATTATTTTAAGGAGATATTCGAACCGCAGGGATTCCTTATATACACGGCACCAGAAGGAAAAAGAGGTGTTGATCTTGCGATTGCCCTTAGGCCGAGCCTCATTTTGATGGACTTTTCGCTTCCGGATATGCTGGGTTTCGACGTTATCAAGGAGCTCAAGGAGAACCATTCTACCAAGGATATCCCTATTTTTATATTGACGGAGCGTGATATATCTGTTGAAGACCGGTTGTCGCTGGTCGGAAAAATAGAGCGCATTGTCAGAAAGCATGCCTTTGATACAAAAGAATTGATTGGCCATATCAAGGAGCTTGAAGTCCTTTATCCAAAACGTGCAGGGCTGATCGACGAACTTACCGGGCTCTTCAGCCACCGGTATTTTCAAATACGCCTTGCTCAGGAAGTTGAACGGGCCGTCAGATATAAATTGCCGCTCAATCTGGTACTGCTGGACATAGATTTCTTTGGACAATACGTTCAGGATCACGGAGAGTATTACGGTAATATTATCCTGAAGAAAGTTTCAGAACTTATCAGGAAGAATGTTCGGGGGTCTGACGTTGTCATACGCTACGGCGGCGATGCCTTTGCCGTATTATTGCCGAATACCGTTATCAGTTCCGCGCTTTCCCTGAGTAACCGCTTCAACGCGATTATCAGAAATTATCCCTTCCTGCATGAGGACTCACAGCCGAAGGATACCGTAACCGCAAGCATCGGTCTTGTATTTCTTGACGGACATAGTACTGAAGAGTTTATATTATGTGCTGAGAAAGCGCTTGCCACGGCAATCAACAAGGGTGGTGACAGGGTAGAGGTTTATTCCAAAGAGTACGATGAAACAAAAAAGGTTGAACCATAATGCATTCTTCGATATTTTCCATAGCCCGTTAGGCCCGCTCTATCTGATTTTTTATAACCGTTTATTAGTCGGCGTATCTTTCCAGAAGCCCCGTGGAATCTTTGTGAAAAGCACTGACGTTTCAGCCGGCCTGAAGAGTGAACTCGGGCAGTACTTTGACGAGGGGAGAAGCAGCTTTTCCTGTAAGACTGATTTTATGGAGGGAACAGCCTTCGAAAAAAAAGTATGGAATGCACTCAGGCAGGTTCCGTACGGTGAAACCAGATCCTATAAATGGATTGCCGACATAATTGGCTCGCCCCGGGCGTACCGTGCAGTCGGTCAGGCCCTTGGAAAAAACCCGATCCCGATCATATTGCCCTGCCATAGGATAATCGAATCTGACGGTTCTATCGGGGGGTATTCATCCGGAGAACATATTAAGAGAAGGCTCCTTGATATCGAATACTATACCATGCAGTCCGGGGATACAACAGCTCAATAATCGTGACCACGGATGGGTTCCCTGTTATGGTATGAGCGGGACAGCATTGTTTTTCATGAAGAATCCACACATATATTTCAAAGATAACTATACGCCATCAGGCCACTGTTCAATAGCTGCCGCTAAAAACGCGAACGGTGACGGCCGGTATGGTACCGTGTAAACAGTGTTCAATGCGAGCACCATAGGAGATGCTTTCACTGGCTCTGTCGGTAAGCATCAGAACACGGTTCTGTACCATTACTTTGAAGATGGCTGGCAGACGTTGACGTACGGGAATTTTGAAAAAAGGGTAATATCCACAGCGTCGTATCTGCAGCAGGCCGGCCTTCAGATAGGTGACCGTGTTGCCATTATTTCAGAAAACAGGCATGAGTGGTGTTCCGCTTATCTATCGGTTGTTCTTGCGGGAGCGATTGCTGTTCCCATTGATGCCAGGCTTGGGCCTGCCGAATGTAACAATCTGCTGTGTAATTCTGAAGCAAAGATAATATTCCTGAGCCATACCACTGCTGAGACGGTGTCGACCGCTTTACGGGAGCACGCCCGGGATGGACTGAACGTGCCGGTTGTGATAAATTTTGATTCCGAAGAGTACGGAAAAGTGTTTGCATCAGAACCGGGGAATACTCTGCCCAAGGTGCATGCTGATGATCTCGCTTCTCTTATCTATACATCCGGAACGACTGGTACGCCTAAGGGGGTTATGATCAGCCATAGGAACTTCTGTGCGGATGCCGAGGCCGCGATACGAGCCGGACTTGTTACCGGAGAGGACAATATACTTTCTGTGCTGCCGCTTCACCATACCTATGCGTTTATGTGCACATTTCTCTTGCCGCTGTTCCTTGGAGCAGCAATTACCTATCCGCCAAGCATGAAGGGGCCGGATCTTCTTTCGGCAATCAAAGGGAGGGGTGTCAGTGTGCTGGTCGGTGTTCCGCAGCTGCTTGCAATGATGTTGAGCGGTATGATGAATAAAATAATCTCTCTTCCCAAACCCCTTTCAACGCTTCTTATGCTGGCGCATCGTTTCTCTGGTATGATGCGCCAGAGGTTTGATATGAATATTGGCCGAGTCATGTTCAGTTCTGCTCATCGTGCCTTTGGGAACCGCTTCAGGTTTTTTGCCTGTGGCGGCGCCCGGCTGGACCCGTCAGTGATGAAAGGCCTTGAGGCCTTAGGTTTTACGGTTCTTGAAGGATACGGATTAACAGAAACCTCGCCAATAGTAGCCTTTAATCCGCTGTCAAAAAGAAAACCCGGGTCAGCCGGAAAAGCATTGCCTTCAGCGGAAATACGGATCATCGAACCTTCTGAAAACGGAGAAGGAGAGATAGCGATACGGGGGCCGATGGTAATGAAGGGATACTACAAAAATCCGTCTGCGACAGCCGAAGTCATAAAAGAGGGATGGTTTTTAACGGGAGATATTGGGACGATTGACCGGGACGGATATCTTTTTATTACCGGCAGGTCCAAAGAAGTTATTGTTCTGGCCTCAGGAAAGAACATCTATCCAGAAGAGATAGAAAAGCTTTATGTGACGTCACCGTTAATTAAGGAAATATGTGTGATGGGCATTGATGATGAAGGAACGTCAGATGCCCTTCACGCGGTCATTATTCCTGACATTGCATATGCGCAGGCAAACGGCATATCCAATATACAGGAAGAGATTAAGTGGGCGATAAATGATATTGCATCCGGATTGGCTTCGCATATGAGGCTCAAGGGATTTACGATTCATAAGGAGCCGCTTCCGAGAACACCGCTCGGCAAATTGCAGCGATTTCTCATAAAGGATTTGGTAATCCGGAGGGAGGCGGCGAAAAAGCGGGAACCGATTGTTACAAAGTCCCCGGGAGATAAAGGCACAGCGGGAAAGGTACTGGAAGCTCTTCACTTCTATGTAACAGGTAAAGAACACATAGTGATTGATGACCATCTGGAGCTTGACCTCGGTCTTGACTCACTCTCAAAGATTGAGCTGACAGCTTCGCTCGAAAAAGTATTTTCTCTGCATCTTTCTGATGACTTTATGTCAGATATCCAGACGGTTCAGGAGCTGATCAACAAGATAGACCACCTGAAAACATCTGATATTCCCACCGGAACAGCCATGAAGATTGTCTGGAAAGACATTCTTATGAGAGATGTTTCAGAAAAAGATCTTACGTTTGTCTCTCTTGAAGATCCTGGAAAAAGGCTTTACATATCCCGTATGCTCTTTGCATGCATGAGACTCTTTTTCAGGGGAGGATTTTCCCTTACAGCGCGGGGCCGGGAACATGTCCCCGATAACACAAACTGTATTATTGCGCCGAATCATTCGAGTTATCTTGATGGTTTTGCCGTTATGCTTTCACTCGATTTTGCTGCTTTTAAAGGAATGCATGCCTTGGGATTGAAAAAATATTTTGACAATGCGGTATCAGGCTGGTTTGCAAAGATTGCTCATGTCATCCCGATTGATACCGCCTCGTATCTCAACAAGGCGCTCCAGATGTCCGCATATGTCTTGAAACACAATCGCTCGCTCATTGTCTTCCCTGAAGGCGGGCGTTCGCCTGATGGCGAGCTCATGGAGTTCAAGAAAGGGATAGGTATACTGGCGGTAGAGATGGGAGTACCGGTTGTGCCGGCATATATCCATGGTGCTTGTGAAGCAATGCCACGCGGGGCGTGGCTGCCCCGATTCAGGAATATAACGGTGACATATGGCAGGCCGCTCCTCGCGGCTGATATAGACTTCACTCAAAAAACTGATGACATTGACAAGTATCAGTTTTTTTCCTATATCCTGCGGGAAAAGGTCAGGCAACTGATGGTTGATTACTCTCAAACGCCTGATGTTCCCTGATGATCAGACCGGTTTTTTCATCCATTCACGTGATCTTATCCGGGCTCTTTTTCGTATAAGCCTGTAAGAACGTCATCATGGCATCGGAAATCCCAAATTGTATCTGAAGTGCCTGTATATCAGAACCACTTTCGAGATTGTGAACAGCAGAAGTCAGCCTTAATACATGGCAGCTTACTTTCTTCTTGATGGCGGCTTTTTGAGCGGCGTCTCTTAATGCCTTATGTATTGCGCTCTCATGAACATGGTGCCGCTGTATCTTTTTTTTGACCGGATCAATCGAAAGGCGATGAGCCGGGAACACATACTGCCAGATCCATTCACGGCTCGCATCAGGATTCTTCTTGAGAAAAGCGGGCCACAGATATACCGCTCCCAGACCGTGAGAGAGATCAGTCGTATGCTGTTCCTTTACCTGCCCCAAATGTTCTTCGAGAGGCTGTATATAATGCTGAGGAAGGTGTACAGTTCTCACCTGTCTTCCTTTTGCATCCCTGACGGCTATCTGCAATTGGGAAAAATCCAGATCATGGACTCTGAGCCGAAGCGATTCCAGCAATCGCAGGCCACTTTCGTAGAGCAGACCGATAATGAGGAGTTTTTCACCACTCAGCGTGCTCAGGAGCCTGCTGATTTCGTCCCGCGTCAGTATATCCGGCTGTTTCACGGGCAGTGGTGCCTGGATAATATCACCGACTGCACTAAGGGGTTCATCCAGAACCTCTTCAAAAAAGAAGACGAGAGCATTGCGGGCCTGCTTCTGCGTTGTTAAAGCGACATTCCTTTCTTTCGCAAGGTGTTCGAGAAATGCTCGCACGGCATCGGCAGTGCATTCTCCAGGTGATGATATACCGTGAAAATTGATGAATCGACGAACCCAGTGGTTATAGAGTTGTTCTGTCCTCCGGGAATAATGATGCCTCTCGAGGCCTGACAGCAATTTGCTATAGATATCCTTCACTGATGCAACCGTATCCCGTGCAGCAGGTTCTGGAGGTGGGGGCTCCTGCAGAACTCGTTCCGCAGGAGCCGGGGGGGAAACAGGCCGTGGCTTTTGAGGAACTGCTTTCTCAATGCTACGAGGGGTTTTTTCTTCTGCTTCAGAGAGATCCCATGGGAGCTTCAGGTAATCCCGGTAAAGGATTTTCAGGGCATCATATGCTTGTTTTACCTGACGCTTGTCAACCCGGGAATTTGACCGAAGTATATCCAGAAACTGGCGGATGTCTTTGGCCGAGCGGTCGCGAAGATTCTTCTTGGGTATTGAAAGAGAGAACTGGCGCGCCCAGTGCTCAAACCAGGGTGCAAGTGAATCGGGAATACCCTGCCGTAAGACTTCAGACCGATAATTCTTCCAAAAGGAGAGATAATTCTTGAGTCTGGCATCTGAAGGAGACTGCTGATCTTTGCCCATAATTAAAGGAAAAATTCCGGGTTAAAATATAAAGTCATTATCAATATACGATACTATACTATATCAATAAATGACTGTCAACATAATTTTGAAAAAGCCTTAGATTATTCATTTGTCAGAATGCGCCATACCGGCAATGGTCAAGCAGAAGAGAATACATTCTCTTTCACACATGGATAAGCAGTTGCCGTATAGGCGGATTTTGTTTTTTTAAAAGGTAAGGGTTAGAAGTGTGGTGCAGAGTCTTCTCATGTGCAGTTTTGTACAGTTATTTTCCTCACAAAGCAAAACACAGCTGCAGCCGGTAGTGAACTGAATTTGAGAAATGGTTATTTTATAAGCAGATGCCATGACAAATATATAAATAGTTATATTTTACAAATAGTTATTATGGTAAAGGCTTTTTTAGCGGTCATACAATATACAATAAGCAAGTATATTAATATAAAAGCAAATAAATTGTTTTCTGATGGAGCTTATGGGGCATAGTGTTCTCAGCGTTAATTGGAGTATTTCATTATGAAACCAAACTGCATATAATAGGAAAAAGGTGGAAAAAGAGATACCTTGTCAGGCATGACTGATTCTATAACTATCTGTATTGCAACTGAATGCATGTGCTGTTTATGAAGTTTGGAGGAGATAAGAAAATAGGCAGGTCACTCCTGAGCACTCCTGAGCAGGCCCTGGTTGCATGGGGCACCCCGAGAATTCCTGGATATATTGAAACCTATCACCTGACAATGCTAACACTGGTCTGGAGCTTTCTGAATCCAGTGTTTGGCTACCTGGCGCAATCGAACCTTCAGTGGTTGTGGATGGTGTGCGTGATGATAGTTTTTCAATACATGACTGATATATTTGACGGTGCCGTTGGCAGGAAGCGGAATACAGGATTAATAAAATGGGGATTTTACATGGACCACTTTCTTGACTATGTATTTCTCTGTTCCTTGATCTTAACAGGTTACATTGTTGCTCCAGCGGGACTCGGGGCATACTTTATTCTGCTTCTGTTTCTGACCGGTGGTTTCATGGTGAGCTCTTTTTTAAGCTTTGCTGCGACAAATCAGTTTCAGATCTATTATTTTGGTTTCGGGCCAACAGAGATGCGAATCGTTTTTGTTTTTATGAATATTGTTATTATATTTACGGGCACAGACCACTTTACTGTTACGGTTCCCTTTGCCTGTCTGATCTGTTTTATTGGCCTCATTGTCAAGGTTTTCCATACAGGCACAAACCTCTGGAGAATTGACATGGAAGAAAAACATAAGGATTAAAAATAGTGGATCATGAATAAGCACCATGATGGAAATAACAGCATTTTGTTTACAAGGTTTCAGGCGGAATCGAGACACGTCAGCCGAATGCGCCCTGTATAACCGTGCTATGTGGTTTGTTTTTTGAAATCAATCAGAATTCTTTTCTTGACTGCATCTATCCCTTCGTTCCTCAGAGTCTTTAACATAGTTTCCGACGCGATCCGCTTGAGAAATCGTTCTCTTCTTCTTCTGTCTGTGATTTCGCTGAGAGCCCGTGCCCTGATGGTTTCCAGAAATGACAGATATTCGGATACAGCAGCTCCATAGAGACGTTCAAGATCTTTTCTCAGAGTCCTGGCAAAGGCAGGACTTACACCGCTTGTAGATATAGCAATGTGCAAAGGGCCTTTCTTTATAACAGACGGAACAATGAAATTACACTCTGCCGGCACATCCACAACATTAACAAGACAGGGCGCGTCCCGGGCAATTTTGGTATTTAATGCCGGGTCATCAGTTGCGGCGATAACGAGAAAAGCGCTGTCGAGGTCTTTTTTCCTGAAATTGCGGCGTATGTGGGTGATACGCTTTTTATTTCTCTCCTTGAGAAGCCACTGTGTGATCTTCGGACTGATAACGGTGATAGTCTCTGCATCGGCTCTCAACAACTGAAGAACCTTTCTCTCTGCAACCGTTCCCCCGCCGATCACGACTATCTTTTTTGACAAGAGGTTCAGAAATGCCGGGTAGTAGTTCACGGTGAAAGATAAAGGCTTATTCTTTGCCCGGGTTCAAAGCGGAAAGTTCTTTTTTGGCCTGAGCCGCCTGAGAGGTATCCGGATATTCCCGGGAAAGACGATTGAAAGAGTCGACTGCTTTTTCATGCTCTCCAGACTGCTTATACGAAATGCCGAGGTTCAACAGAACCAATGCCATGCCCTTATATTCAGGGAAGTTCTTTATCAGGTACTCATAGCGACTGATTGCAGAAGCATAGGCTTCCTTTTTTTGATAGAATTCTCCGACAAGAAATTCGTAATCACCCATAACATTTCTGCATTTCGTCATTCT
This sequence comes from Thermodesulfovibrionales bacterium, assembly GCA_041577035.1. Taxonomy (GTDB): domain Bacteria; phylum Nitrospirota; class Thermodesulfovibrionia; order Thermodesulfovibrionales; family UBA6898. The sequence continues at coordinate 12,627 of JBFGJU010000021.1, forward strand.
CAGTTCAATCTGTTCTTTATATGGATTTCTGGGATAATTTTTCTTCAGTTTCTGAAACTCGGCGAGTGCCCGAGCGGCTCCGCCATAGCCTCTTTCAGGGCTTTCGATCTGATGGAAATAGACCATTGCTATCTGGTATTGCGCATAGGGGGCATGTTTGTGGTCAGGATACATCTCAATAAACCGATTAAATTCCGCAACACCACGTTCCGGCTCCCCTTCCCGAACATAGGAATCGGCAATTCTCAGCTGCGCAAGTGGACCGAATTTCTTGGAGAGATCCCGGTTTTTTACCTCCAAAAGAAGAGCTCTCGCTTCATCATACTCTTTTTCGTCCATGAGCCTGTTTGCCTTGGCAAAAGATTTTTCCGCGTCAAAGGATTCGACAGGCTGAACCGGTGTTTTACCCGAACAAGCGACGAGAACACATGAGAACAAAAACACAAAGATATATTTAAACATATGCACCTGTTATTAAAGCCTTTCATTTGTTTCCAAGTCAAGTCTCGATCGATTCATGCATCATTTTTTTATAGACAGAAATAAAGAGACGGGTGGCTCTATTGCGTATCTTTGCGCCTGTCGGCCGGATCAACTGATTCTTTTAATAATTTTACAAAGACATCCACAACAGCAGGATCAAATTGTCGTCCGCTTTCCAGTTCAAGTTCAACTATCGCTTCCACTCGGGTTCGTTTTCTCCTGTGCGGACGCGGTGAAACCATGGCATGGTACGATTCAACAACCGACAGAATCTTTGCGCCGAGAGGAATTTCGTCTTTCTGCAATCCGTTTGGATACCCTTTTCCGTCATAGCGTTCATGATGATACAGAATAGCTGGAAGAATAAATTCAGTGCGTGGATAATGTTTAAGCAGCATTTCAGTCAGACCCGGATGACCCTTGATAATCTTCTTTTCTTCGTCGGTAAGGACACTCGGCTTGTTCAGGATATTGTCCGGTATCCCAAGGTTTCCGATATCGTGAAGGAGACTGGCAATTCTTAGCCCCTCTATCTGGGTATTGTCAAGTTCGAGTTTCCTGCCAACCATGATCGATAAAGCAGCAACCTCAAATGAATGGTTTCTCATATAAAAGGATTTCGAATCTATAGCCTTGGCAAGCTCTTTAATACTTGTCAGAGACGGCTCAGAGAGAATAGTCTTGATTTCATCGGGCAGAGCACCCTCAGTTTCTTCTCCCCGGTCGCAATATTTTGAGACCCTGTTTCTCCCAAGCTCTTTTGCCATATAGAGGCCCTGGTCTGCTTTCCTTATGAGCATTTCCGGTTCATCGGCATCATCCGGAAATGTTGCATAGCCCATACTGACGGTTATATACGCCAGTTCTTTCTTATCAAACGTGAATTCATATGTGTTCATATTGGTGCGAAGTCTCTCTGCAACCACATATGCCTGATCAGAGGTCGTCTCCGGAAGGATAATGACGAACTCTTCGCCGCCGTATCGGGCTGCAAAATCAGTATTTCTAATATATTCCAAAAGCATACGGGAGACCGTTTGTAATACGCTGTCGCCTGCCTGGTGACCGTAGATGTCATTAAAAGCCTTAAAGTGATCTATGTCAATCATCAATAGCGAAAGATCGCGGGAGTATCTTTTTGCCCGCTCCATTTCTTCATCGAGCCGTTCCCTGAACACCCGGTAATTATGCAGTCCGGTGAGGCCATCAGTTGAGGCGTGCCGCACGATTTCCTGCTGCATGGTTATCGCCTGAAAAGCCTGAAATGCGAAACTGAAAAGAGACTCTTCGTCATCGCTCGTAAATCCATCCACTTTATTGACAAGCATTACCAGTCCGATAAGCTTTTTATCAGCAGATGAAAGAGGAAGCGCAAGCAAATTATCTATCTTTAAATGTGTTGCAGGAATTTCACCGGACAGTTTATTTGTTCTTAACGAGTCAAATAATTTGATTGTATTCAGAAAGACCCCGTTGATCATTGCCTGCGCACAATCCATAGATGTTTTTTCTTCCAGAGTATCAACGTAATACCTGAGCTCCGGATCTTTAGTATCGGAGACACTCTCCAGGATAAAGATGGCACTATGCTCAGCCTTGAGGAGATCCCTTGTTCTCTGCAGAAAGGTGTGCAGGAGCTTATCCAGTTCCACACCCGAAGCAATATAGGTCATCATTTCAGTCAGAATGACCTGTTCCCTCACGACCGCCTGTTCCTTGGATACCGACGCTTCAAGATTCTTCACTTTTTCTTCTATTGATTCAGCAAGGACATTGATGCTTGCTGAAAGGCTTCCGAGTTCATCATCTGAGGTAATGTTCGGACGGTGTTTCATGTCACCCTTTGCAAGGGCGCTACTGGCATCTTCGATAATATGCAGGGGGTTTACAACAAGCCTGGATACGAATGTCCGTACAAGAAGCAGGATCAGGAACATGAAAGATGCCGTCGCTGCAAGAATCCACAAAGCCAAGACTTTTGCCTGGCCGGCGTTTTTTATGAGATGATCTCTTTTTTTTTGATCCTCTATCCAATGCTTTTCAACGTCATCGAG
>JBFGJU010000022.1:0-15148 GCA_041577035.1 Thermodesulfovibrionales bacterium
ATCACCCCTTTCTCTCAAGAAAGCGTTACTATACAGTCTAAATCTATAATTATTATATTACAGCACCAAAGTCAAGTCTTTTTTCCGTTTTTCAGCACCAGACCTCCCTGACATTCCGGATGGATGCCCTTTTTCCCTTTTAGAATATCAGGAAACAGAGGCCTGATCAATTGGCATTCATTCTTATTTGGATGGGGAATATATCGTATTTTACCGATGCCTGTTGAAATGATTACAGTTTAATATTCTTTTAATATCAGGCTCTTATAGTAATGTGCGAGGTCTGGCCAGAAAATCAGCGTGAGGTACAGGGGTACCTTCAGGAGAGGGCCAGGAAGTTGCGGAGCAGGTCTTTGCCGACTGCGGTAAGGATCGATTCCGGATGAAACTGCACCCCTTCCATGAGCACGTCATGATGCCGGATACCCATTATCTCATCGTCATCGGTCCTCGCCGTAATCTCAAAACAGGCAGGCAGTGTCTCTTTGTCAATTATGAGTGAATGATACCGGGTTGCCTCAAACGGATCAGGGAGACCCCTGAAAATCGTCTTGCCATCATGATGAATAACCGATGTTTTACCGTGCATAAGTTTAGGGGCACGGATAATGTTTCCTCCGTATGCAGCTCCCATGGACTGGTGGCCGAGACAGACTCCCAGGATGGGGATCCGTCCGGCAAAATGTTTTATGACAGCAACTGATATGCCGGCATCCTTTGGCGTACCCGGACCGGGGGAAATGACAATACGGTCAGGACGCATCTGTTCGATCTCTTCAAGCGTTATCCTGTTATTTCGGAATACCCGTATATCTTCACCCAATTCGCCAAAGTACTGGACAAGGTTATAGGTAAAGGAATCATAGTTATCGATCATTAAAAGCATGTTTTATCGTATGGACTGGTTTTTTTGTCCTTTTATCCTCATCTCAATACTCTTTATAATCTTTTTATTTTTATTTCTCATTTCACTGCAGTCTATTCTCTGCCATATCAACCGCTTTCATCATTCCTTTTGCCTTGTTAACGGTTTCCTGGTATTCCTTTTCCGGCACTGAATCAGCAACAATCCCTGCTCCGGCCTGTACATATACCATTCCATCCTTGATGATCAGTGTCCGTATGGTTATACAGGTATCCATATTACCGGTAAAGCTGAAATAGCCTACCGCTCCGGCATAGGGGCCTCTTCGCGTCTGCTCAAGCTCTTCAATGATCTCCATTGCCCGTACCTTTGGCGCCCCGGTTACGGTCCCCGCGGGAAAGCATGCCGCAAGTACATCAAAAGAATCAAGCCCCTCCCGCAGGTTGCCTTCAACGTTCGAAACAAGATGCATCACATGACTGTACCGTTCGACCGCCATCATTTCCGTGACCGTTACAGAACCTGTTTTTGCAACTCTTCCAACATCATTTCTGCCGAGATCAACCAACATAATATGTTCGGCAATTTCCTTGGGATCCGCTCGCAACTCCTGTTCGAGTGCCCGGTCTTTCAGGGCATCTGCTCCCCGTTTTCTGGTGCCAGCAATCGGTCGAAGGACAATCCGTCCCTCTTCAAGCCTTACCAGTATCTCTGGAGACGACCCAACAATCTGCGCGTTCCCAATATCAAGATAATACATATAAGGAGACGGGTTGATAACGCGCAAGGCCCGGTATATATCAAATGGATGCACAGGTGTCGAACGCTCAAATCTCTGTGAAAGTACCACCTGCACAACATCCCCTGCCATTACATAATCTTTGGATTTCTCAACAGAGGACAGGAATGTTGCTTTTGATACATTCGAAGTAAATGTCCTGGATGTTCCGGAATGTCCTGTATTATTGACCTTGAAAGGGGCCTTGAGTTTCATAATAACCTGCTCAATCTTTCCTTCAGCCGCTCTATACGCGGCAACTTCATCCGTATTTTCGGTAAACACACTCGAGACAACTTTAATTTTCTGTTTAAGGTTGTCGAAGATGAGTATGGTATCGGTCAGCATAAAGAAAACATCCGGCAGATCAATCCCCTTTTTATTCCCGTCGGGTATCTCCTCAAAACAACGAACCATATCATACCCGATAAATCCCACCAGGCCGCCATAAAAACGTGGCAGGCCCTCAACGGCAACAGGCCTGTACGCCTGAAGTTCGTTCCTGATCACGTCAAACGGATTGTCTGATTGAACAGTCTTACGCTGATTCCCATCAGTCATGATTTCAAGGGTTTTGCCTCGAACACGTATGATTTTATATGAGCGCGCACCGATAAAAGAATAGCGCGCCCATGTTTCTCCGCCCTCAACACTTTCAAGAAGAAATGAAGGGCTTGTGCCGAGCTTTAAAAAAGCGGTAACAGGAGTATCAGTATCAGCCAGTATCTCCCGGTATACCGGCACGACATTTCCCTTTTTTGATAATTCCCTGAATTGTTCCAGTGCCGGATATAGCATATTGACAAAGAATTCCTTTTTAAATTAGTATGTTGTATCAGTCAATAATTGTATGGTCAGCGAATCTGAGATGATAACACTATACCATACGGTTGTTGTTCAGTATGCAGAAAAATGCGGGAATAGCTCAGTGGTAGAGCACAACCTTGCCAAGGTTGGGGTCGCGGGTTCGAGCCCCGTTTCCCGCTCCATTTTATTGCCGGTACATGAGAAGCTGGGAAGCCATAATATTGTTCTTTCTGCTCTGGACGTCTTAATTTTCTCAACTTCTGGAAAGATATGGCGGCGTACCCAAGTGGCTAAGGGAGAGGTCTGCAAAACCTTTATTCAGCGGTTCAAATCCGCTCGCCGCCTCCACTGATTGACAGCTCCCTGTTTTCCCTGATCGACGCCAGGATTTCACTATCAAGCCCCTTCTCACTAAAATATTCCTGTTCGATCGATTCAATGTAAAAATGGTCAAGCCCGCTGTTTTCGAAAAAATCCCTCCTAAGAGAATAGTCATTGTTGTTGATGATTCTCGGGAGGATCTGGCTGAGATATACGGATTCTTTACGAAGGTCCATAAATACTTTATCAAAAAGACGAGCAGGAATTTTATTCGTAATTTCCTTTTCAGCAAGTTCCTGGGTAATATCCTGTTTCAACTGCCGTTTTAGACTCCTTATATCAATACCCGGAAAAGCAGTTTTCATCTTTTCTTTTAACGCCGCGTGAACCGCATAATATAATGTTTCTTCCTGAGCCAGCTTCCTGAATTCTTTCATGACATCCTTGATAGAGGCTTCGCCATGCTGGACTTTCTCTATACCCCGCGATATCAGACGTATCTTCCGTTTCCCATAATTTGTTATATACGTATCAGACAGGAGACCCTTGATAAAAATTGACTTGAACAGGTCTCTGTCAAGCTCGTCAAATTCCTTTTTATTCCCCAGCAGACTTCTCAGTGAGGCCTCTTTGACTGCCATATTTTTCATGAATGCCAGCTGGCTGAGCACTGCATAAACATTGTCATATCGGTCGAAATAGGTAACGATCGACGTAAACTCTTCAAAAACAGCATAATCCTTTGTTTCCCGCGCGAGGTCATCACACGACTTGCCAACATCGAGAAGCACCTGTTCAAATCCCCGATCACTCTGGGCGTTCGCCCTACTCTTTGCCCGTATCAGGCGTACAATATCCTCCTTCAAAATATGTTCTTTTAAAGAAGGATCTTTGAAAAAAAGGTTCTGCAGAATCGCGCGCACTTCGGTCAGGTAATCTTTTATATCATCCTCCTGAATAACTTTTCCCTTCAATAAGCGGTCATCAAGCGTATCAAACAGTATATGCGGTATATTATTTCTGATACTTAAGGTCTTCAGGCGGTTGAGCTTCGCCTTATCCGAAGGAGAAAGGGACTCCCGTGAAAGTCCCTTAGCCAGAATGTTTCTATACTCATCAACAACATTTCTGTTTTCTGAATGCCGGTACATAACATCGATTTTCATGCGTTCCTGTTGATACTGATCGATATGCTGACTCATGACGATATCATTGAGCCTTTTTTCTTTTTCAATGCAAACATCCTTCGTTACCGAGTAGCAACTCTTGAACAGATTATAAAATTCCTGGTTCGCCTTATGAATCATTTTAAAGGCAAGGAGGATGGAGTCAGTCTCCCCTAATTCGGCATAAAAGTTCATCAGCAACTCGGTATCTCGGTCATCAGACAGATAGTCTGTCCTCTTGAGAAACTTGCCAACAGATCGCAGAATCGATTTTTGCCGTTTTTTGTGTTCAGTGCTGTTATCTGTGGAAATAAGAAAATAATAATTTTTTACGGCGTGTCCCTGGAGAAAAAGCCTGCTAAAGGGCTCCGATCCCTGAATGGCATTCGTAAAGACCACCTGTTCGCTTCCATCCATATATGCCCCAAACATGATCAGCCGGTTTAAGACATCATTTTTTGCAGTATCCTTTACCGGCTTTTCCACGCCAAACATATATTCACAAAAACTTCCGCCCGTACCCTTATAGGAAATGCCGTCCTCTGAAATGATGAATTCATTGCCCCTGGAAAAAAAACGGATCCGCGACTGCTCTTCTTCACAAAAATATGTATTGTACGCCTTTACCCCGGATATAAATGCAAAATATTCAACAGGACCTATACTGCCATGAAATCGCAGGTCTTTAATCATCGTAAAAATATACCATAGGAATTCCAAAATATTCTATCAGGAGACATCTGAGAGCTGTTGCCAAAGGGAAATAATTTATCTATCATACTCTAAAGAGTTTCTCATGAATTATATACAAAATAAAGACTCTGGGAATTATCTGAGCCCGGGCCTCTCCGTCCTGATGTGCGTATTCCTTGTCCTGGGCCTTTTGTTCCCCGGTCCGTATACCCTCGCATATGCTGGCACCGATTCGGCCAAGGGATACCTCCAACAAGGCATTCAGGCGCTTGAAGAGGGCCGCTATGACGAAGCGGTAATAAAACTGACAATAGCCCAGGCCGAGTTCAAACTTCTCCAGGATTATGCACTGTTCTATCTTGCTGAAACATTCCATAAACTCGAAAAACACGGCAGATCACTGGACACATTCAGAGTGCTTCTTGACCGTCATCCAGAATCACCACTCACAAGAAAGGCGCGGATGGCAGAGATACGGGAAGCCCTTGAAGAAAAGGAAGATAATCTCCTTCAGTTATTTAAAGCGTACGTCACGAGGTATCCTTATGATGAAGAGATATCTTTTAAATATGGTATATTCCTGAAAGAGCGCGGCAATGAGAAGGAGGCTATCTCTGTTTTTAAAAGAATTTATACCACTGGAGGCCCCTTCTCAAACATGTCGTTACGTGAACTGCCGCCATCATCTATTACCGTATCTGATCGCATTGAACGTGCCTCGAGCCTGAAAAAGGCCTATGCTTTCAGGGAGGCTGAACAGGAACTGAGAACGGCATTATCTCTTGATTCCGGAAAATACAGAAATACCATACTGAAAGAGCTCGGCAACGCGCTCTTTAGGCAGAAGAAATATCGTGAGGCCGCGTCACTGTTTGACAAAATAGATGACCGTTATTACACGGCACGTTCTCTGTTCAGAGCAGGTGACATGAACGGATTTGAACAGGCACTTCAGGATCTCCTCTCAACGAAGAATCGGAAAGCAGGCGTTCTGCTCGTTGCTCTCGCCCACGACTCCAGAAGAAATAAGGACTATGAAAAGGCTCTGGAACTGTATCAGGAGGCATTAAGGCAATTTCCGAATGTAAGAGAAGCTGCCGACTGGGGTATCGGGTGGACTTCTTACCTTACGGGCGCATATGAAAAAGCAGCTGATATCCTGTCAAAACTCTATGCAGTATACGATAATCCAAAATATCTCTATTGGCAGGCACGAAGCGTTGAAGCATCAGGGGAAGATGCCTCCGGGTTATTCGATAAGCTTATGCAGATGAATGACAATTATTATTCGTTTCTGGCAACAGTCAGAACCGGAGCCCCCCTTGTGCCCTCTGTCCCGTGGGGCGAGCTCTCTGACCAGAAAACCTCCCGGAAGCCAAAATTCAAACGTGTTGAAGCATTGCAGTCCATTAACATGACAAAAGAAGCGACGTGGGAATTAATCCCGCTATCCAGGAAAATCACCTCTCCCGAGGATTTTCTTTATATCGTCTCGAAGTTCCAGCAACTTGGTGAGTTTAAGCGTGCACTATCAATGTCAGGCAGAATAACCTATTCCGAACAGCTGCATCATTTCTGGTATCCGCTTGCATTCTGGGACATTGTTGAACCACTGGCAAAAAGATATTCCTTTGATCCCTTTATCATTCTGTCTGTCATTCGGGAAGAAAGTCATTTTGACGCCTCGGCACGGTCAGTCGCCGGAGCACGCGGGCTTATGCAGCTCATGCCGCAGACGGCATACAGACTGGACAAAACACTGAAGCTTGGCATAGAGAATGCCTCGCAAATCCATGATGTGCGGAACAATATTCATCTGGGCGTCTATTATCTGAAATCCCTGCTCAACGAATTCGATTCAGTTCCTCATGTGCTTGCAGCCTACAATGCAGGGAAGCGCATGGCATGGAACTGGGAACATCGCAGGAACCATGCTTCTGTTGATGAGTTCGTCGAAGATATCTCTTATCCTGAGACGCGAAAGTATGTCAAGAAAGTGCTCCATACCTATTTTCAGTATCGGAAATTTTCGATCCCCGAATCCGATAAAACCGGTCCGGAGAGTATGCCCGTTCCTGTTTTTAAATGAAGCCGCATACCAAGCATATTTTGGAGATCGCAGGCCGCGTTCCCTATGGACATTGTGCGTGGACATCTGGTATCGTATGAAATGGTATCGGAGAGATCACTTTTTGACAATCCTTCATCAGGAAAGAAAAGTGCTCGGAAAGCTTCCGGCAATAAAAAGGAGGTTGCTTCATTGGACAGGCTAAAAAATCTCGAAGAAAAAATTACTTCTGCTGTTGCAAAGGTTAAAGCGCTTAAGGAAGAAAAGAACTCACTGGAAAAACGAATCAAAGAACTGGAAACTCTTGTAAATGAAAAAACTCAGGAAATTGACGCATTACATTCAGAGAAGAACTCGATTAAAGAGCAGGTAGAAGACCTTCTGGGTGAACTGGAGGCACTCGAATTATGAGGCATGGTAAGAAATGGGAAGTGTGGAAGTAAACATCCTGGGACAGAAATATACCGTACGCGGGGATGCCAATGAAGAGTACATCCAGAAACTTGCCGCCTATGTAGACGCGGAATTGAAGGACGTATACGGCAACGCGCCGAATATTACGCCTCTGAAGGCCGCGATACTCGCTTCTCTGAATATTGCTGATAAGCTCCACAAACTCCAGAACATGCAGGATGATATCGCAAAGAATATAGAAGAACAGACCAATGCGCTCTCCGGTCTTTTTGACTAATCACTGATACCGCATGTCGCAGCAGTACACGTAAGCTCACATCCGAAGCCGTATCACATCACTGCAGAAACTTTTCAATATTCCGCGCCATGCGCACATTATCATGTTGCACAAACTGATGGCAAAAAAAACAGTCGATCTGTTTTACCGTAACATGGTGACGATGGATATACTCGGGTTCGTTATATTTCTCTGTCCTGTTTATGTGGCAGAAGAAGCATTTTTCTCTGGGGACGTCAGATGATCCGATCATTACTGATGTGTGACAGTCCACACAGACAGCGCCTTTTTCAAGTGGTTCTCCGTGATTGAACTGAATTCCTCTGTAACGGACCGTCCCCTGAGGTTCTTTATGACATAGTGTGCACTGTTCGGTAAACTCTCTGTCTTCTTCTCCATGAAGATGACAGATGAAACAGACATTCTTTGAAACTTTCATATGCTCCCCTTGAACAATATCTGAATGGCAGCTTCTGCAATGGAGTAAAACGCCCCTCCTCTGTTCCGTAAAATGCGGTTCGTGATCAAAGACAATGTTCCATTTCGTGAAATGAACCGTGGACTCTATCAACCGTCTTTCATGGCAGCCGTCCTGCAGGCAATTCTTATCAGGGACAACAGTGAGCGGCCTTGGATTGAACGTTCCGGCTATAAACCTGATCTGCCCTGAGAGCGCATTCAGGGGGCCATACTCATGGCATTTGAGGCACGGCACCATATTATGTGTCGACTGTTCCCATTTATTGTAATAGGGTGTAATAAAATGGCAGTACCGGCAGATAGCAGGTCTTTCTATCATTACCTCTCTGGCGAAAAAGTATGTTGTCGCAAGCAACACAAGAACGACAAGAATGAACATGACTGTTATTTTTATCATCCTGCTCCTTTTCCTCCATTCATTATACATAATCCGCCATACATAATCCGCTGAAAAAATGCGGTCCCGAAGCAGTGCGCCAGATACTTTTTTCCATCACTTTGGGAAAAATGTCCATTCGTTTACCGTACCCAGAGCATGGATCAGGGATGATCCGATATAATACGCTCAGGAGAGGTCTGGCCTCTCACGGCCAGATGTCATATAATTCTTGAACAATAAAGAGGATTGCTATGCGAAGGATAACGCGATATTTTTTTTGAGGGGCTTCTGGTTACCATACCCCTGGCAGCAACTCTGTAAGTTACTTATGTCATATTTCCAGTTTCCGCATTTCTTTTTATCTCGTATTCCGATGTCATAGTCGTGTGCACCATCCGTCTTTTCCTGATGCATTCGTCTGCTTCATAAAAATACTGCTTTCATGAAACGTACTATCATCCTTCAGACATACCAGTAATGACCAACAATTGCCAAACAGCCATTTCACCGGGATTCTTCTGCAGAATCAGATCATTGCGGTATCGCTTCATTTTTACTTGACTTCCACTACATCTTGTGGTTTAATTTTATGGGCACACAAATTATGGATTTTTCCACAAATAACGGTAGGGGCCCACACACAGAGAGCATAACGAGGCGGTCCTCATATGAATTGCCCCAGCGTAATGCATCTGAGAAATCGAGGTTTTTATCTTGATAGTCTTTATTTTAGGAGGATAGACGTATGCACTATTCAGCAGCAGCAACTAATTTTGCACCCAATGCATTACAGGTGCTTCAAAAAAGATATCTCAAGAAAAATGAAGAGGGTATCGTAGTCGAAGGTCCTGAAGAACTCTTCAGGAGGATCGCGAAAACCATAGCATCTGCCGATCTGAAATACGGCAGGACTGAATCTGATGTTATCGCTCTCGAAGAAGAGTTTTATTCGATTATGACATCACTTGAGTTTCTTCCAAACAGTCCAACACTCATGAATGCAGGAAGGAGGCTCGGTCAGCTCAGTGCCTGTTTTGTTCTGCCCATAGAGGACTCGATGGAATCGATATTCGAGGCGGTAAAGCATACGGCTATTATTCATAAGTCGGGGGGTGGCACAGGATTCAGCTTTTCCAATCTCAGGCCGAATGGTGATATTGTCGGTTCTACCAAAGGCATATCCTCCGGTCCGGTGTCATTCATGACGGTTTTTGATACAGCAACTGAAGCGGTAAAACAGGGGGGAACCCGCCGTGGAGCGAATATGGGTATCCTGAGGGTTGATCATCCTGATATCCTGCACTTTATCACAGCAAAAGATAATAACTCCCGTTTCAATAACTTCAATATTTCTGTGGCGCTGACAGACGACTTTATGAACGCAGTAAAAGCTGACACAGATTACAAGCTGCTGAACCCGAGAACAGGAGAAGTAGTCAACACGCTCAAGGCGCGGGAAATCTTTGATCTTATTGTTAATCATGCATGGAAAAACGGAGAACCCGGCATCGTCTTTATCGACCGTATCAATGAATCAAACCCCACCCCACATACCGGACAGATTGAGTCAACAAATCCCTGTGGAGAGCAGCCCCTTCTTCCCTATGAGTCGTGTAATCTGGGGTCAATCAACCTTGCCAGAATGGTCAGCGACGGAGCAGTAGATTTTCAGAAACTCAGACGTGTTGTCCATACCGCAGTCCGTTTTTTGGATAATGTCATAGATCTCAATAAATACCCGATAAAGAAGATTGAGGATATGACCCACGCAAACAGAAAGATCGGCCTCGGTGTCATGGGATGGGCCGACCTGTTGATTCAGCTTGGGATCCCCTATAATTCGGACCGGGCAATACAGTGTGCGGAAGAGGTCATGGAATTTATCCGGAAAGAAGGAAAGGATACTTCTTCGATCCTGGCTGAGGAACGGGGGGTATTTCCCAACTATCAGGGGAGTATATATGACCACAAAATAAAGCTGCGAAATGCCACGGTCTCGACCATAGCTCCTACCGGTACACTTTCAATTATAGCGGGATGCTCCTCAGGCATAGAACCGCTCTTTGCTGTCTCATATGTGAAAAACGTACTGGAAGGAACAAAGCTTATAGAGGTAAACCCTTATTTCGAAAAAATTGCAAAAGAGCGCGGGTTCTGGTCTCGCGAACTGATGGAGAGAATCGCTGAGACTGGATCAATACATGATATGCAGGAAATTCCGGGAGACATAAAATCACTTTTTGTTACAGCACACGATATATCACCAAGGGAGCATATCGCCATGCAGGCCGCTTTCCAGAAACATGTGGACAACGCAGTATCAAAAACAGTCAATTTTTCACATGACGCGACCACAAAAGATGTGGAAGACGTCTACCTGTTCGCCTATAAGCTCGGCTGCAAGGGCGTAACCGTTTACCGTGACGGTTCCCGCGACGAACAGGTTCTCACTACTGGTAAAACAACAATAGAAACTGAGCCAGTTCCAACTCAAGCAAAAATTATACCGAGGAAAAGACCCGAATCAATAGTCGGCGAAACCCGCCATATGAAAACAGGCTGTGGAAACATTTATGTCACGGTAAATGAAGATGGTGATGGTCAACTTTTCGAGCTTTTTACCCATATGGGAAAGGCAGGAGGATGCGCTGCGAGTCAGGCCGAGGCCATCGGCAGGCTGGTGAGTCTCTCGCTACGCTCGAATATCGAGCCGGATGAGATAATCAATCAGCTGAAGGGTATCACCTGCCATAATCAGACATGGACAAACGGCGGAAAAATCACCTCCTGTTCAGACGCGATTGCAAAAGCGCTGGAACGATTCATGCAACGGGGCAGCAAAGGCAATGGAAACGGAAGTCAAAAACAGAATATAGCAATGTTCATAGGCGCCTGCCCGGAATGTGGAGGCGCGGTTGAACATGAAGGTGGCTGTGCGGTCTGTCATAGCTGCGGATTTACGAAATGCGGTTAAAGGAGATGAACCCATTAATTCCCATACGCATGCCTTCATTGCCTGTGTCGCCGGCAGACTGATCTCAGGTAAAAGGATAGCAACGCTTTATGACTATGTGCAGGCCAGGCATATTAACATCAGGGAACTCCCGAATATCTCTTGCATTACTGAATTCGACGCCCGCCATAGAGACTATATACCGGGATACTCTTCCGGATACATCTATCAATATACCTGCGAAGACGGCCGCACCATTGATCTCTGCATAAAGGGCAATTCATTTGTGGGCAGATTCATGGGGACGGCAACATACTTTGTCGGAACTGTTCGTGGAGATGCGATTTATCTATTCGACCATGAGGAGTCAGCACATATAAACTACCGGATATCCGGGTGTGCTGTCGAAAAAAATAACACCTCTGCAATCTGCACATACTGCTGGCTGACACGATAAAGGGATCTGATACGAGGAGGGTATATTAATGTCAAAGGCAAAGCAGATATATTCCACGGGAGATACTCCCGGTAAAGGGGCATATATCTGCAAACAATGCGGTCGATGCGTAGGCATAGATGACGAAACACTGGCAGTGCCGCTCTGCCCACAGTGTCAGGGCACGGAATTTGTGAAAATGCACTGCACCTGAAGAGACCTGCATGTTCTGCACATGGAATAGTATTATGCAGTATAAATATCTTATAAACGCGAAATGTGAATTTTTCCCCTGTCATGACCTGCACGACTGGCGATCATGTCTTTTCTGCTATTGCCCGTTATTTCTCCTGCCGTGTCCGGGCCCCTTTACCCAGCTTTCATCAGGGCATAAAGATTGTTCCCAGTGTGTCATGCCTCATACTGAACAGGGATATGATATTATTCAGGAAGAACTGCAAAAGAATGTCTTTTCCATTACGGGAGTTGTGCCGAGGCCCTAGTATATTATCCTTTATTCTGCCCTCAGTCCACTCCGTAATATCACGCATCCGTTACCCCGTAACTGGAGAGAAACAGGAGGCCATGACCCGCTGGAACAGACACTTATTCTGGAGTATAATGCACTGAGGCCGTCACATATGAGAAAGGAGCACGTCATGGAAGACAAGGAGACCTATGAAAAAGCAAAAACAAGAGTCGAAGCCAAAATGGGATTTTACGTGCATCTGGTTATTTTTGTAGCCGTTAATATCCTGCTTATCATCATTAATTACACAACCTCCCCTCAGTACCTCTGGTTTAAATGGCCTCTTATCGGATGGGGGATCGGGATACTCTTTCACCTTCTTGGTGTCTTTGTATTCTCTGAAGGATCATCTCTCAAAGAGCAGTTGATCAAAAAAGAAATACAGAGAGATACACGGAAAAAATGGAAATAAAATGGTCTGATCACCTCCAGAAAGCATATTTTTTTACGGCAATCACCGGCCTGCTGATGATCGCATGCCTGTTTATATACGCCGGTATCATAGAATACGTAAGAAGGGCCTTCGCTCCCTTTCACGGATTCACGGAAATACCAAGCGTGGACTATGTGAGAATAGTTCTTGTGAGCATCTCTGCTTTTCTTATCGTGTGCATCGGTTTCATAAAAAAGCGCCTGCTTGCACAGGAGCGTATCCCGGTCAGCAGAGATAACGCTGTTTTTCGGTTTTCATTCATGATCAAACGTCTGGTGATCGCTTCTGTCCTCGGCTATCTCTTTTCGGAATTAATCGCTCTCTTTGGCCTTACGCTCTTTCTGGGTACGGGCACTGTGATCAACTATTATTTATTTATGGCGTTATCCCTAGTATCCTTTATTACGCATTTTCCGAGATATAGCCGTTGGGAAGCACAGGTGTCACAATCGTCCCGCCCGGGCTATTCATCAGGCTGATAATGGTATCGCGCGACAGAATAAAACAGTTTGTCAGGATAACGCTTGGCTGTGTATGTCCGGAAGAGGTGTTCAGCAAAATCGTCTGCCAGCACACTCCTGCGCTAACTGATGCTCTCTGTTTAACCCAAAAGATTTATGTTGGCGGCCGTCTCCTCATATATGTTTTTACTGCCGATACCGTCGATCGTGCTGCAAACGCACTGCCTGAACTGGTCTCAATCGGCAAAGATGAGCGGGATAGCAATGGATATAAACGGCTCAGGATCGTTATTGCAACCCGTGATCCTGAAACAGTCGGGCCGCCTGCAGAGGATATATTCAGAACGCTTGAAAGCATCGATGAAAAAATCCATCTGCACATCATTCATTCTGATGAACTACACCTTTGAGAAAACAGAACGAAGAAAGTCATCCAACAGCACTATCTTGACAGAGCCTATGCAACGAGTTATGAATTCACAATAAAGATCTTTTATGGTAAGGTTGAGCTATAAACCAACGCAATTTTTTATACTTAATACGGGGTGAGGAATTATGGCACGGGAAAAAGGAACTATGCTCGACACGGGGGATTTATTCCCTGAAATGGATTTTCATGCGGTCAGTGGTAAGCAGATATCTCTGCCACATGACCTGCTGCGGAACTGGACAGTCCTCCTGTTCTACCGCGGCCACTGGTGATTTTACTGCCGTCAGCAGTTGCTCGACTTTGAACAGAATATACATGAATTCCGGAACAACAATATAGAGGTGATGGCCGCATCCGTGGATTCACGCGAACACGCGCAAAAGACCGCTGATCGCTATAAACTCTCCTTTGAAATCGGATATGGCCTGAACGCCAGGGAAATATCCGCCAGCACCGGGGCATTTTATGACAAAAAAGACGGTTTTCTTCATGCGACGGGTTATATCATAAATCCCGAGGGGAAAATAGCAAATGGCGTCTACAGCACGCTCTCGATAGGCCGGCTTGTTCCAAAGGACTGCTTTGGTTTCATTGATTATTACAGCAAGAAGGCATAGCATTTTGAAGAAAATACGCATACCGGGTGGCTTCTGCCGATGAGATTGATGTATGGGTAAGCAGCAGGGATAGAGGGGATTATGAACATTGGTGTCATAAAAGAGATAGTCAATAATGAACACCGGGTATCATTGACTCCTGCAGGAACCCGAACATTAACCAATGCTGGTCATACTGTTCAGGTAGAAAGACATGCCGGCAGCGGTGCAGGATTTTCAGACGATGAATATATTAAAGCCGGCGCACAGATGGTGCCGCAGGATAAGGCCTGGGATGCCGATATCATTCTGAAGGTCAAACAGCCCCTTGAATCAGAATACCCGTATCTTCGCGGGCAGATCGTCTTCACCTTTTTTCATCTGGCTGGCGTTACGAGATCATTGACTGAAACCCTGCTCAAACAGAAGACCACAGCAATTGCATATGAAACCGTAGAGAATAAAGAGGGACGCCTTCCCATTCTAGCTCCGATGAGCGCTATCGCGGGGAACATGTCCGTGACGGTTGGCAGTTATTATCTTACGCACGTTCACGGCGGCAAGGGAGTACAACTCGGAACGATCATCGGTAAGCCGTACGGAAAGGTTGTGATCATTGGCGATGGCGTTGTCGGACGTCATGCAGCCAGGACAGCAGCCGGCATCGGCACGTCAGTCTTTATCTGCGGACGGCGCGCTGAACGTGCGGAAGAATTGAAAAAGGAGATTTCAGATGATCTTATTTTCTTCCTTTCAGAGCCTGATATGATCGCCCATCACCTTACAGACGCAGACCTCGTTATTGGTGCTGTGCTCCTGCGGGGGGGGAAGGCCCCTTATCTGGTAAGTGAAGAGATGGTTAAGCAGATGCAGCCCGGCTCGGTAATTGTTGATGTGAGCGTTGATCAGGGTGGTTGCGTCGAGACATCACGTCCGACATCTCATGCTGATCCGGTATTTGTAAAACATGATGTCCTCCACTATGGTGTGATCAATATGCCAGGCGCATATCCGCGATCTGCAACCAGGGCCCTGACCTCAGCATCACTCCCGTATGTAGTG